>CAYUAC010000080.1:0-9018 GCA_964442515.1 uncultured Campylobacterales bacterium
GATAACGTTGACATTATCGATACCGTACGCATACAGCGCCGAGAGAAAATGTTCGATCGTGGATACGTAGCCTTTGTTACTGCCGATGACGGTGGCCATAGTCGTATCAATAACATTTTGGGGTTGCAGTTTGATTTTGAGGTTGATATCGGATCTGAAAAAGGTGATTCCCTCATTTTCGCCTGCCGGTTCCAACCGCAGTTTTACCGGTTTTGCCTTGTGCAGCCCGATTCCCACGATCTCAACGGCTTTTTTTATTGTCCTTTGAAACATCATCTTTCCTGTTTGCATTAAACCTGTTTAATTTTCTTCATTATAGCACAAAACTATAAATACGCAACTACTTCTTTTGTATATCGATTATTTCCTTGGATTGTTTAATCACTTCATCGACATTAAGCTTGATCCAGTTGGCATCCATCCACTCTTCGGGCCTGACTTCCACCCCCTGGATTGAAATACCAAAGTGCAGGTGATCACCAAAGGCCAATCCGGTAGCTCCGGTATGGGCGATCACTTCCCCCGCACCTATCTGTTGCCCCTGCTCCACATTCATTTCCGAACAATGCCCGTACAGCGAATGCAGACCGAGTCCGTGGCTGACAAGGGGCATATTGCCGTACAGACCGTTATCGGAAGCATATTTCACCGTTCCGGGGTTGGACAGATAAACAGGCGCGTTTTTCACGCTGGCCAAATCAAGACCGAGGTGGTACGAAGTGCTGACTTTATTACCCGCATCGTCGTAATACGTTCTGTGATCGCCGAAACTCGCAACGGCGGCGGCGTTTTTGAGCGGATAGAAGGGATCGATAGAAAAATCGTCAATTCGGGTAAATTCCGTAATCTGTGAAGCTTCCTCTATTAACCGGGTATTTTCTTTTCTGAGATCTTCATTGAGGCCGCGGAATTTTTCGATACTGTTTTCAATACCCCTAAAGCGGACGAACTCATCGGCAAGTGCCGCGATTTCGTTATCCAAAAAGCGCTTTTTGAGCGTAATATCGGATTTTCTGTACCGCTTTGCTTTTAAATAGTAGGGAATTTTTCGCGTCGTTTCGTTGCCGGCGATATCTTTTGCGACGATACTGGCACGAAAACGATCCTGCGGAACGGGCCAGGCAACCAGAGCGATATAATAATGTTCCTTGTAAAAGGGAACGACATCGAAGGTTTTGCCGTAATTGGTTTCAATATACAGGTCGACCAGATTGGCGTCTTTGGCTTGAAAAACAACCAGCGCGCTGCCGCCCCGGGAAATACCGTAGGAATTTTCTATGATCGAAACAAGGGGTTTGGACCTGTCAACAACGACCTCTATGGTCTTGGTGTTTCTATTGCCTTTGAAAAAGTTCCAAAAACTGGTGTCGGTTGCTTCTATATTGAGCGTAAAGCGCTTTTTATTGTAGCCAAAGCCCATATTAGGGTACTCAATCTGGACCGTAACGTCTTTTGCCCTGTCATCGACGTTTTTTGAAATTGTCGCCACCGCTTCGCTGCCGTCGTGCAGCTGCGCCCTGTAGTGTTTGATGCCCACATTATCCGAAATTGCGACCTGCAGAGGATCTTTTCTGTTCCAGTAAATGGTCTCCTCCGCGTTAATAACGGGTGCGTTTCTCTCAAAATACGGAGATTGCGACAGGTATACGAATCCTGCGATAATTGCTATAAATATGGTTGCTATTAACAGTGATTTTCCGCGTTTTTTTCTTCTCATGCCCCGGCCTCTTTTCATTTTTTTGCAATTATACTACACACAAGTTAATAGAATTCTTGTAATCGCCGCTGTACCATCTGGTGAATCTGTTTCAGATCACTGCTATAAGAAAACGTAAAGTTTTCATACTCCAGCAGAGTTTCATGCAATCCCCCTACAAGCCGATCGTACGTAATCTTTTTGTCTAAAAAGCGCGTGACGAGAAAATCATTGGCGGCATTAAAGATCACCCCCATATCCTCGTTGGCAAGTAATGCATCCTTCATCTGCCAAAGCGGGTACCTGCGGGTACACACCTTTTGTAACTCAAGCGGACCCACCGCACACAGATCAACCGGCCGCAGTACCCGTTTATCTACATTTTGCTTAAGCGCGTAGGCGATAGGCAGCGTCATATCCACTCCTGCCATATGCGCCGTGGTTGAACCGTCTTCAAACTCGATCAAAGCGTGGATGACCGATTTTTGCTCAATGTAAGCGTCAATCTCCGTGGTGTCAAACAACCATCTGGCTTCTAAAACTTCAAACAGTTTATTCACCATCGTGGCAGAATCAACCGTTATTTTACTGCCCATGGACCAGTTTGGATGTTTGAGCACATCAGCGACGGTGGCCCGGCGCATTTTTGCTATATCCCAGTTGCGCAAAGCCCCGCCGCTGGCGGTGATATACAGTTTGCTGACGGGTTTTCCGTTTTGCAGATACCACAGGCCAAAATGCTCACTGTCGATGGGATGGATGTTGGTTCTATCCAAGAACTTGCCCGCCACGACCAGCGATTCTTTGTTGGCCAGGGCCAGATTTTTGCCAAGATGCATACATTCAAGCGAGGGCATTACCCCGCTGAAACCCACCAGAGCATTGACCACCGTTTCACTCTCACACCGTCTGAGCAGTTCCAATATCCCCTCATCGCCGCACAGTACGCAGTCATGGTCGATATAATCTTTTTTGTCTGTATCGCCTATGGCTACAAAGGAGGGTTTATGCTCATGAATCTGGGCGTTGAGCAGCCTGGTATTGCTGCCTGCGACCAGCCCTTCTATCCTGATGCCAAACTTTTTGGCGACCCTGAGGGTATTAACCCCGATAGAACCCGTAGATCCTAAAACGACGATACTTTTCAATACGTCCCGCTTCCTCTTAGCAGCACCACCATGATAACCGCGCCAAACAGGTAGCCGTCAACCCTGTCAAGGATACCGCCGTGGCCCGGCAGCAGTGTGCCGCTGTCTTTGAAGCCGGCCTTTCTTTTCAGATAGCTTTCATACAGATCGCCAAAGACTGAAAAGAGTGAAACGGCAAAAGAGATCAGCAGCGCGGCCAGGAAGGAAACCTGCATACTGCCCGCAAGCATTCCCGCTACCGTTGCCAGAACGATACCGCCAAGCACGCCTTCTACGGTTTTGTTGGGTGAAGAGGGGGAAAAGGAGCGTTTGCCAAGGCTTTTGCCCGTAAAATACGCGCCGATATCCGTTGCCGCCACCACCGCCAGCAGCCACAGCATCGCGTAGATACCAAAATCTGCATACAGCACCAGCAAAAACAAAAACCCCGCCCCGGGATATAAAAACGGCATCAAAAACTGCTTTTGCTCATTTTTTTTGTACGCTCCGATTGCAGCCAGAATCACAAAGGCTAAAAAGAACAGTTCCACCGGATTTGGATAAAAATACGCAGCAATCCAAAGTGCGGCCGCGTAGACGTAAAGCCCGGGATTATAGAGTTCAAAAAGCCCCATCGCTTCATGAAACGCAAAAAGAAACAACAGCCCTAAAAAGGCCCACATCACAAAAAAATTATTCACCGCCCCGACTGCTACGACAACGGCCAGGATCACGCCCGCCGTAATCCAGCGCTTAGGGTTTGAAAAGATCGCTTTTGGCATCTGCATGTTTTTGTCCTTTAATTGATAATAACCGATTTGATCTCGGTAAATTCCTCCAGGGCATACCTTGGCCCCTCTCTGCCGATACCGCTGTTTTTGACGCCGCCGTAGGGCTGTACGTCAAAGCGAAGCGTAGGGATTTCGTTTACCACGACGCCGCCGGCTTCAAACTCCTCTATCGCACGCTTTGTCAGCGATAAGTCATTGGTAAAGATGGAAAACTGCAGCCCGTAAGGCGAATCATTGACCTTTTTGACCGCTTCGTCAAAGCCGCTGACTTTGACCAGACTGACAATAGGCGCAAACACTTCCTCACAGATAACATTCATCGTATCGGTAACATCGCCCATAACCGTCGGGGCAAAAACCCCCTCTTGCATCTTTCCGCCCGCCAGAACGCGCGCGCCTTCGTTTTGAGCCTGTTTAACCCAGTTTTGCGCTCTTTGGTTAGACTCCTCATCGATCAAAGGTCCCATGAAGGTATCATCATCATAAGGGCTGCCGACTTTGAGTTTGTTCGTTTCTTCCGCCAGTGCCTGCGCAAACGTGTCATAAATCCTTTCATCCACGTAAATGCGCTGCAGCGAAATGCAGACTTGTCCGGAGTTGACAAACGCCCCGAAGGCGCAGCGCTTGGCCGCAAAAGCGGCATCGGCACTGTTTTGGACGTATGTCGCGGCGTTGCCGCCAAGTTCGAGACTGAGCTTTTTAATACCCGCCTGCGAAGAGATGATTTTACCTACGGGCACGCTTCCGGTAAAACTGATCACTCTGGGGATAGGGCTTTGCACCAGCGCGCCGCCGACTTCGGCGTCGCCGTACACGACGCTGAGCGCGTCTTTGACCGCGTGCCTGCTGTTAATAAAAAGCTTGGCGAATTTATACGCGCTCAAAGGCGCCTCAGGCGTGGGTTTAAGCACCACGGCATTGCCCGCGCCAAGGGCGGGAGCAAGCTTGTGGGCAACCAGATTAAGCGGAAAGTTAAAGGGCGTAATCGCCGCCACGACACCGACGGGTTCTCTTTGAAAATACGCCAGCGTTTTTTTGCCGCTTGGCATTATATCGCTGGGAACGGTTTCGCCGTGCAGTTCGCTCAGGGCATATACGGTCAGTTTGATCGTCTCGATACAGCGATCGACTTCGACCCTGGCAAAGGTAACCGGTTTGGCAACCTCGTCAACGATGGTTGCGGCTATATCTTCTTTGTGTTCCTTCAGCCCCGCAACCACGTCTTCCAGCCACGCGATACGCTGGGAAAGCGTACTTTTCTTAGCTGTTTTGGCCGCTCTTTGCGCAACGCTAAGCGCCCTGTCGGCATCGGAGGCACTGCAAACGCTTGCTTCTGATACTGCCTCTTTACTATAAGGGCTGTAACGCTGCGTGTATGTTTTGGTCGCGACTTCGCTGCTTCCTATCAATAAGTGGGCTTTGTATTTTTCTTCCATTGCAACCCCCGCTGTAGCTTGGCTTTTTGAATTATTATACTTGCTTTCGTATTAATCTTCAATGATAAAGAAGTTTTTTCCATAGGCAAACCATATATGTATAAAATGAAAATCATGTTACCTTAGTACTTGTGACTAAACTTTGTTTAGCTTTAAGAAATAGCTTCTCAAAAAAGACTTGACAAGCGGGGTAAAATTGTGTAAAATTTCAGCACTTCAATTTAATAAATGCTAAAAGGAGAAAGAAATGGGTTTTCAACCACTTGGTGACCGAGTCTTAGTAAAAAGAGTCGAGGAAGAACAAAAAACATCTTCAGGAATCATTATTCCCGATAACGCAAAAGAAAAACCGCAGGAAGCGGTCGTAGAAGAAGTCGGTCCCGATGCCGAAGAGGTCAGCAAAGGCGACAAAGTCGTATTTGCCAAATACAGCGGCACGGAGATTTCACTTGAGGGTAACGATTACCTTATCTTAGAAATCGGCGATATCTTAGGTATCGTAAAATAAATCAACCATTTTTAATTCAAACCAAAACAAACAGGAGTAACACATGGCAAAAGAAATTCATTTTTCAGACAACGCACGAAACGAGTTGATGTCAGGCGTCAGAAAACTGGCTGACGCGGTCAAAGTCACAATGGGTCCAAGAGGCAGAAACGTCCTTATTGAAAAAAGCTACGGCGCACCCAGCATTACAAAAGACGGCGTCAGTGTCGCAAGAGAGATCGAACTGGATGACAAGCTGGAAAACATGGGCGCGCAGCTGGTCAAAGAGGTTGCCAGCAAAACTGCCGATGAAGCCGGTGACGGTACGACGACCGCGACTGTGCTTGCACACGCCATCTTCAGCGAAGGCCTTCGAAACATCACCGCAGGCGCCAACCCCGTAGAAGTAAAAAGAGGGATGGACAAAGCCGGAACCAGAATCGTTGAGCAGCTGCAAAAAATCACCAGAGAGGTTTCTAATAAAAAAGAGATCGCTCAGGTTGCGACCATTTCTGCCAACAATGACCACGTAATCGGTTCACTGATCGCCGATGCGATGGACAAAGTCGGCAAAGACGGCGTTATCACCGTTGAAGAAGCCAAAGGTATCCAGGATGAACTCGAAGTCGTTGAGGGTATGCAGTTTGACAGAGGGTACCTGAGCCCTTATTTTGCAAGCGATAATGAAAAAATGGTCGCGGAACTGGAAAACCCTTATATCCTACTGCTTGACAGCAAGGTATCAAACATGAAAGATCTGCTGCCCATCCTTGAGGGGGTACAGCAATCAAGCAGACCGCTGCTGATCGTAGCTGAAGACGTAGAAGGCGAAGCCCTTGCCACACTTGTAGTCAACAAACTGCGAGGTATCCTTAACGTCGCGGCGGTAAAAGCGCCCGGTTTCGGTGATCGAAGAAAAGAGATGCTTAAAGATATCGCTATCCTAACAGGCGGCGAAGTGATCAGCGAAGAACTTGGCAGAACGCTTGAAAGCGCAAGCGTAGAAGACCTGGGCAGCGCTTCAAGAGTGGTTATTGACAAAGACAATACCACAATCGTTGACGGTGCGGGCGAAACATCTAGCGTCGATGCCAGAGTCAGCGAAATCAAAGGCCAGATTGAAGCGACAACAAGCGAATACGACAAAGAAAAACTCCAGGAAAGACTGGCCAAGCTCAGCGGCGGTGTAGCCGTTATCAAAGTCGGCGCGGCAACCGAGACTGAGATGAAAGAGAAAAAAGACAGAGTCGATGATTCACTCAGCGCCACAAAAGCGGCAGTTGACGAAGGTATCGTTATCGGCGGCGGCGCGGCGCTTATCAGAGCCACGGCCGAAGTAGATATCAGCGACCTGTGCAGCGATGAACTCGTAGGCGCTGAAATCATCAAAAGAGCCGTAAGCGCTCCACTCAAACAGATCGCGATGAACGCAGGCTTTGACGCCGGTGTTGTAGCAAACGCCGTAGCCCAGGCTACAGGCAACAACGGCTTTAACGCATCAACAGGCGAATACGTCGATATGATCGAAGCCGGTATCGTCGATCCGCTGAAAGTTGAAAGAATCGCACTGCAAAACGCGACAAGCGTTGCCAGCCTGCTACTGACAACCGAAGCAACCGTCAGTGACGTAAAAGAAGACAAAGAGGGCGGCCAAGCGCCCGCTATGCCTGATATGGGCGGCGGCATGGGCGGTGGAATGCCCGGCATGATGTAAACTGCCAACCCCTTTTGACGTAACTCTCTCCTATTTTTACGGACAAAGCCTCTTTTTTCAAGAGGCTTTGTTCCCATGCACCTTCTTTTCTTACACGAATTTGACAATGCTGTAGTATAATTATACAAATACCACTTATACCATTTAGAAAGCGGCATATGCATATATTGATTGTTGAAGACGATATTCAGCTTAATACCACGATCAAACATTTTTTAGAATCCAAAGGCTACACCGTAACGGCTTTGATAGAGGGCAGCAGCGCGGTTGACGTGATCGATACCAACACGTTTGATATGTATATTATCGATATCAACCTGCCTCAGATTGACGGCCTTGAAATCGTGCGCCACATCAGAGAAGGTGATCCGCAGGTTCCTGTCATTATGATCACGGCATCACTGGGACTGAGCGATTTTCAAAAAGCCTTTGACAACGGCTGCAGCGATTACATCAAAAAACCTTTTTTCTTAGAAGAACTTGCCATCCGGATGCGAAAACTGCTGCCGCAACAGAAGCAGCAGCGGATGCGCTTAGCCAGAGGTATCGAATACGACCCGGTCGCAAAAGAGCTTTACATAGACAATCAGCAGCAAAAACTGCGCAAAAAAGAGCGCCTGCTGCTGGACCTGCTGCTGCAGACGCCAAATATCACCGTACCTGCCGAAACCATCACCGATCATGTCTGGCAGGGGCAGATAAGGCAGAACTATCCGCTGCGCCAGCTGGTCAATGAACTGCGCAGGCATTTTAGTGACAAAGGAGAGTTTATCCACACCGAAATCGGCATAGGGTACCGTTTTGAAACTGATACATAAACTCTATCTGCTGCAGCTGCTCATCGCGGGCGTACTGATCGGCTTTTTTATTTTTACCTATCAAAATTATCAGTACAATCATCAAAAAGATGTAGATACCTATGTCAGCAATCAGGTCAAGCTGCACAAAAACCGGCTCAGTGCATCGATCACGGAAGCAAAACACACGTATGATCTCAAAAAAGCTGCTTTTGTAAAAATCCACCAACAAGCCAGACAGCTCCTGCGTCAAGATCCCGGGATGAAACTTGAAAAACTGCGTACAAAACTGAAAGAACAGTTTGTTTTACAGAATATGACGCTGCACCTGTATCTTGTCGGCAGCGATTTTGTGATTTATAAAACGACTTACAAACCCGATCTGGGTTTTGATCTCTCCGTTATCCCTGAAACCAAGCGCCTTTTTACACAGGCGGCCAACGACGGCAAAATCCACTTAGCACCCAACGTTTCTATCGACGCGCTGGATATGGAGTACAAATTCTACAGCTACTGCCTGCTAAAAGAAGGCACCTATCTGGAACTTGGCTTTATCGACCACAGCGTCACAAACGCCGTAACCGATCTGATAAGCAGCGATGAGACCCTTTCCGTGTATGCTATCGATGAAAACAAAAACAGTTATCTCTACGACTCTATGTCCAAAGACAGCAGTACACGAACAAAGCAGGATTATTTCAACGACATCACCAAAGTACCAAAACAGGAGGCACAAAACGACATCATCCTCCGCGCCGCAATCAAAAAACAAACCATCACCAAAAGCGATAACGGCACCGTCACAAGCTACGTCCCGCTTTTTCAAAAGGATTTGACCTCCATTGTCGATGCGGGCAATTACGTAATGCAGGTAAAGGTCGATATCAGCCGACACCTGGCAACGATGCAGCGTTTTCAAATCTTTTTTGCACTCTCGGTTGCGGTGGTAGTGATCATTTTAGCGGTACTG
>CAYUAC010000081.1:0-8882 GCA_964442515.1 uncultured Campylobacterales bacterium
TCCCCGTGATTCTGGCACGAAAGCGCTGCCTGTCTTTTTGCACCTCTATTATATCACCTGCCACGCCCCCGCTGAGGGCTTTGGCTTCAAATTCGATCACGACGTTGTCTCTTTTATAGCGACATGATACCATACCACCGGACTGGACTGCGGGTTTTGGCTTTGTCTGAAAGCCGGTGAGGATATCTCCCTTTTGTACGCGGTGCCTGGTAACAAGGCCTTCGCGCCTGAGGACATACTCTTTATGCACATCTTCAAAAGGCTGCAGGACAAATTGTGTATTGTGCTCGCTGAGCGTTTCACCCTTGCCGATCTCTCTTGTGGCAGTCAAACGTTTTATCTTGCCTTTTACACTGTAGCGGAAAAAAAAGCGGCGATCACCCTGGGAAAGACGAAGCGTGCCTTTTTGTTTTTGGGGCATCTGTAAAATCCGGTAGGGTTTAGCGCAGTCAAAATAGCGGTCTTTGCGCACAAAAATCTTTTCAATCTGCAGCGTTTCGTACTGTTTTGAAAAATGGGTGTGCAATCTCTTTTGCAGACAGTTGCCTCTGGATTCAAGGGTAAAAGTAACGTGAGCAAAATCGACTTTTTCCATTTCGCAGCCAAACTGGTTGAAAATACGCACAACCTCATGGGAGGGCTGCTGGAAGGTCCGCTGATTGCGCGGGATTTTTGCCACGATGAATTTTCGTGCGCAGGAGTCGGAAATATCGGTGGAATACACCGTCGTATCATTGACGGTATAGTTTTGCTGCAGCTGCGCTCCAAAAATGCAGCCTGCAGCAAGGATGAGGCTAAGAAGCTTTTTTAACATATCCTATGGTGTACTCATAGCCTGAGTAAAGGGTGATAAGCACCGCCGCCCACAAAATGGGCTGGGCCAGGGGCCAATCCATCATCAGCCAGCCAATAGCCACCATCTGAATGATAGTCTTGATCTTGCCAAGCATGGACGCGGACACGTCGATCCCGTCGCTGACTGCCATGACGCGCAGACCGGTAATGAAAAATTCGCGCGTAAAGATCAAAAAGACAAACCAGCCGCTGACCCGGTCGATCATCATCAGCCCCAAAAACCCCGCAAGCACGAGCATCTTATCCGCAAGCGGGTCAATGATCTTGCCAAGGGTGGTCATCTGGTTGAAGTTTCTGGCGATATAACCGTCAAAAAAGTCGGTGACACTTGCGATAACAAAAATAAGCGCGGCGAAGTAATCCAGCCAACTGTAGTGGATGCCAGATAGCAGCGCGCTGTCTCGTTCGATGAGAAAAAACAGCATCAACGGCGCCAGCAGTATCCTGAAAAACGCCAGCGAATTGGGAACGTTGAACGTTTTCATCTACTGAAAGCTCGTGCCGCCGTCAACGACGATGGTTTGGCCGGTGAGCCAGGACGCTTCGCCCGTGCACAGAAAGTACACGCTGCCGCACAGGTCGTCTGGTTTGCCCATGCGGTTCAGCGGACTTCTGCGCTCCACTTCGCTTTTGACTTCTTCATAATTGGGAAAGGCTTTGAGCGCGTCGGTATCGATGGGGCCGCCGCTTACGGCGTTGACGCGGATATTTTTCTCGCCCAGTTCGGCCGCGGCGTATTTGACCATCGTTTCCACGGCGTTTTTACTGTTGCCGTGGCCCGAATAGTTTGGCGTATAGACAAGGTTGCCCGTGGAACTGAGGCTGACGATGCTTCCCCCGCCGATTTTTTCCATCCGCTTGGCCGCCTCCTGAGCACCTACGACAAACGCCAGTACGGTAGCGGTATAAATATTGTTTAACCCCTTGGGCTTAAGCCGCATAAAGGGGGCAAAGCCGCCTACGACCTTACGGCCGCTGATGATGGCGTTGCTGACAAAGTAATCAACCCGGTCAAAATCCTCATCGATGGCTTTAAAAACCTCTTTGTACTCGTTTGGCTCCAGTACGTCCAGCTTGTACGCCTTGGCTTTGATGCCGTACTCTTTTTCCCACTGCGCGGCCAGTTCGTCGGCACGGTCTTTATTGCTGTTGTAGGTAAAGGCGATATCGACACCCTCTTTGGCAAAGCGCTGTGCGATTGCCTGGCCGATGCCTCTGGTCGCGCCGCTTATTACTAATGTTTTGGCCATATATCCCCTTTAAAGTCCTGGAATCTTGTATTTTTCTAAACTGAGCTCGATACGCTTCATGTTTTCATTGCTTGGCGGAACCAGCGGCAGGCGGTATTCCAGCGTATCGATCAGGCCGGCAAGGTACATCGCCGCTTTGATCGGGATCGGATTACTTTCACAAAACATCGCTTTATTGATGGGATAGAGCTCATCGTTGATCTTTTTGCTTTTTTTCCAATTGCCCTTCATCGCTTCTTTGACCAGTTCTGAACTCATATTTGGCAGCAGATTGGCCGTCACCGAGATGATGCCCTGTCCGCCGTTTGCCATAAGCGGATAATTGATCGCGTCTTCACCGCTGATAAGGCACAGGTCTTCTCGTCTTGCCAGCAGGTCTACGCTTCGTTCCATACTGCCCGTGGCTTCTTTGATGCCGTAGATGTTTGGAAATTCGTCAAACAGACGGCACACGGTATCGGGGATAATATCCACGCCCGTTCGCCCGGGGACGTTGTACAGCATTACGCCGATATCCACGCTTTGCGCGATGGCTTTATAATGTTCGTACAGCCCGCGCTGTGAGGGTTTGTTGTAATAGGGACTGACTGAAAGGATCGCGTCCGCTCCGCTTTCCTGCGCGTGTTTTGCAAGTTCGACCGCTTCGCTTGTCGCGTTGGCGCCGGCTCCGGCCAAGACTTTGACCTTGGTTTTTTTGCACAGCGAAGAAGCGATTTCGATGCATCTTTTGTGCTCATCCATCGTCAAGGTGGTACTCTCGCCCGTGGTGCCCACGGGTACGACGGCGTCCATGCCGTTATCGATCTGTCTCTGGATCAGTTTTTCATAACTTTTCTCATCTAGTTTGCCGTTTTTAAAAGGGGTAATAAGTGCTGTCATTGCTCCGCATACATATTGCATGGTTGTCTCCTGTTTGTTATGCTCCGTCATTCATAATACTTAAAAATTCGTCGTTATCTTTGGTTTTTTGCAGTTTAGTATACAAAAATTTCAGTGCTTCTACTTCGTTCATCCCGTTCATCGCGTTTCTCAGCGCCCAGATTTTTTGCAAATCTTCCGGGCTCATCAGCAGCTCCTCTTTTCTGGTAGCTGATCGCAGGATGTCAATGGCCGGATAAATACGTCTGTTGGAAATATCGCGGCTTAGGACCACTTCACTGTTGCCCGTGCCTTTGAACTCTTCAAAGATCACTTCATCCATTTTTGAGCCCGTATCGATCAGAGCCGTAGAAATGATCGTCAGTGAACCGCCGTTTTCAATGTTTCTGGCCGCGCCGAAAAAGCGCTTTGGCTTGTGCAGGGCGTTGGCGTCCACACCGCCGCTTAGCACCTTGCCGCTGCTTGGCGTAACGGTGTTGTACGCTCTTGCAAGACGGGTGATAGAATCAAGCAGGATTGCCACGTCTTTGCCCGCCTCGACCCGGCGCTTGGCTTTTTCTATGACCAGTTCGGCGACTCTGACATGGTTTTGCGCGGGCATATCAAAGGTGGAACTAAACACGTCGCCTTTGACCGAACGCTTCATGTCAGTGACCTCTTCGGGGCGTTCATCCACAAGCAGTACCATCAGCTCGATATCGGGACTGTTGTGGGTGATGCCGTGCGCGATTCCTTTTAACAGCTCGGTTTTACCCGTTCTTGGAGGTGCTACGACAAGGGCTCTTTGGCCCTTACCGATGGGTGTGAACATATCCAACACACGGCCGGTGAGTTTCATCGGGTCGTATGAAAGCTTGATGCGTTCATTGGCATACAGCGGCGTGAGGTTGTCAAACAGCGGACGTTTCTTGCTCTCGTCGGGAGAAACGTAGTTGATCGCTTCGATCTTTAAAAGCGCGTAATAACGCTCCTTGTCTTTTGGGGGGCGCACCTGCCCGGTGATGATGTCACCCTGCCTGAGGCCGAATTTGCGAATCTGTGTGGCTGAGACGTAGGCGTCGTTTTGGCTGTTGTCAAAGTTGCCGTCTATGGAACGAAGGAAGCCAAAGCCGTTGTCGGTGACTTCTAAAATCCCCGTAAAAAGAATGTAACCGCCCTGCGAAGTCTGGGATTTGAGGATTTCAAAGAGCAGGTCTTGCCGCTTGAAGTCGTTGGGGTTTTCGACATCGATCTCTTTGGCGATATCAACCAGTTCGTCAAGGGTTTTTGTCTGCAGATCCTCTACGGTATAACCGTCAACCGGGATGTGCGTTCTTTTTTTACGAGTATTGTTATTGTTCATGTGACCTTCTTGTTTCATAAATGTAGTTGTGACTGTAAGTTTGCATGCTCACGCATTAATATAGCAGCCATTTGTGAAGTTTCGATATTATATTTAAATAATGCTGTATTGTCAATCTGAAAGCGTTATTTTTGAAATTTGTGCGGTTTTGATACGATATAAATACCGTAAACAAGCACACTCAAAGCCAACACTATTCCGACTGTTCCGATGAAAATATTCATTCTAACTCCTCCAGTTGTTTATTCAAAGCAGGTCCCCACCCCTTCACTGGTCAGGATTTCAAGCAGCAGCGAGTGTTCGACGCGGCCGTCGATGATGTGGGCTTTTTTTACGCCTCCCTTGACCGACTCCAGGCAGGCGTTGACTTTTGGAACCATGCCGCCACTGATGGTACCGTCTGCGATCAGGGCGTTGGTTTGATCAACGCTGAGTTTGGTCAAAAGCTTTTTGTTTTGATCCAAAACACCGATCGTGTCGGTTAAAAACAGCACCTTGCTGGCTTTAAGCGCCACGGCAACTTTGCTGGCGGCGAGATCTGCGTTGATATTAAACCCCGGATGCCCGACTTCGCCGCTGGAGGCGATAGGAGCGATGACTGGGATAAATCCCTCATCCAGCAGGTTGTCGACGATGGATGGATTGATCTTTTCGACAACGCCGGTGTAACCGAAGCTTTCAAAATCCTTCGCTTTTGCTTCGATAAAACTGCCGTCTTTGCCGCTGATGCCGATGGCTTTGGCGCCGTATGAGTTGATAAGGGATACGATCTCTTTGTTAATCTCGCCGCTTAATACCATTTCGGCGATGCGCATACTGTCAAGACAGGTTACGCGCTGACCGTCTACAAAGCGGCTCTGGACACCGAAGTGCTCCAGCATAGAGGTGATGCTTTTGCCGCCGCCGTGGACGATAACGGGCCGCATTCCTACTAATGAAAGCAGTACGATATCTTTGGTAAACTGCTCTTTGAGCGTTTTGCTGGTCTGGGCGGCACCGCCGTATTTGATAACAATGGTTTGATTGTTGAACTTTTGGATGTAAGGAAGTGCGTCAAGGATGGTTTTTACGCGTTCTTGGCTGTTGTGCATGAAAACGTGCCTTTTTTGCGTGATTATACCAAAGACCCCACCGTTAAGGGGTCCGACCCCTTTTATGTATACGACCCCTTTTATGCGGGGCCGCTCATCAGTGGGTAAGCAGCTTGCCTATCTCGTAGGTACTCAGGTCATACGCCTGTGCGACGGCTTTTTTACTGTAGCCGCTTTCAAGAGCGGTGGCGACGGCTTCTTTGAGCGGATAATGGATCTGATAGTAGCGCAGGGATTTGGTCCCCTTTTGCAGCAGGCCTCTGGGGTATGTTGGAAATACCTGATCCGTGTCCGGCGGGCTTTGTTTGATCACGTCTTGCAGCTGGGTTTGATCGAAGTTGTCCAAAACCGGCAGCTTTTGCACGCAGGAAGTGTGCTGCCTGCCAAAGAGTTCGTGAAAGGAACTAAAGTCATAGGTGTTTAAATCTTTGGCTACGCCCGCTTCAATGGGATTGCGCTCGATATACTTATACACGGCAAACAGATGTTCGTCATCCAGGATATAGTAGGATTTAAAACGGTCCTGCCACAGATGACCGTTTCGTTCATACTTGGCGTTAAAATGCTGGGCGTACTTGGAATTGATCTGGCGCATCGCTTCGGAGTAGTTTTGCTTTTTGTTTTCTATAAGCAGGTGGTAGTGGTTGTCCATGAGGCAGTAGGCGTACAGGTCGACGTCGTAGTCGTTTAAAAATTCGCACATCAGTTTTATAAAAAATTTCTTGTCGCTGTCTTCCAAAAAGACTTCACGTTTATTGACGCCTCTGTTGATGATATGATAAAAGCCTTCGTGGTTTTCTCTGGGTTTTCTTGGCATATGGTTACCTTTTTTGTCTTATGTTGGCGCACGCTACGCACAGCAGGAATTTGAAATATTCTAAATCTTTTTTTGTCATGGTGTTCCTTGAATCATTATTTTTTTGCTTAAGGGGTCCGACCCTGCCCCTGACTCCATAAGCTCTAGTTTTGGAGAATAAATTTGTATTACAAAAGCTTAACTAAAGTTGCTACGATAGCGGCTTGTGCAACTAACATTCCCGCAACCCACTTAATAATGTCGGCTTTTATTTCATTTAGATCATTTTTAGTCGCTAGTTCTTCTTTTTGTTGTTGAATGATATTTTCAGCACTGTCTTTAAATATATTAGATAACTCTCTTGCTACTTTATCATCTAAATTGGCTTTCTTTAATCTTGTATAAATTCCTAATGTATCTATAGATATATTCATAAAAGTTTTCCTTATCATGCATTACATTATACTATCTTTAACATAATTGTACATAAATGCAGAAATTTATGTCAAGTATTGTTAATTGGTAAATTTTCTCACAAGGGGTCTGACCCCGAGGAGTATATGAATATGGCCCCCATAAAAGCTTTATGAATGTGCAATCTGCTGTGCTATGTAATATATTGTGTAAATAAGTGCCAATGAAAGCCCGCCAAATACAATAATCTCAAACATCTTACAACCTTTCGAGTTCTTTTATCTTGTTCATTAAAAGCTTTGTGACTTTTATACTCGCCAGAAGTATCAATGGTTCTAAAGTTACTCCTATCCAAAATATTATATCGATTACACTTTTGTCATAACGCGAAATAAGTCCTACTATTATCGAGATAAATATAGCTAACAGTAAGAACAATAATGATTTGATAAGATCAATTTCTTTGTTAACTTTATCTAATTTTGCCATATTTGATTATATATGAAACAAACACAAAAGTCAATTTGTTTTTGATACGGGCGCCGGCGAGGCAAACACTTCACAAGGGACCCCGTGGAGCGCAGGGATACGGCTATATTTTCATCCTGAATCCGACCATAAACAGATCCAGCCCGTCGTTTGGTTTTTTGATGCCTGCGTTTGAATAGTGCATGTAACGGAGGTAAATATCGGTCTTTTCTGTTTTGATCCCCACGCCGAGCCTGTCTTCAAACTGAAAATGTGATGACATGTTTTTATGACGGGCAAACGTGTCCGAAATGAGAGAAAAGCCGATTCCGGCTTCAATATATGGCGTATAACCGGAGTTTGTGACAAATTCTGCTGTAAAAACGGGCGAATAAGCAAGCGCATAAACGTTTTTCTGATCGTTTTGCCAAACATTGAAAGAACCTTCATGATATCCAGTCAGCAAAAAATAACTGTTTTGGTAAAACATTGGCTCATACGGCTTTTGCATTGCTACGCGATATATATCTATACCGTTTTTGCTTTGCCCCAAACCGATGCCGTAGCTTAACCGTGACTGTCCCCACAGCATAACAGTGCCCAGAAATAAAAGTAATGTAACTTTTTTCATTACGGTTCCTTTTTTTACTTAGAGTTTACAAAAAAAAGCTTAAGGTATTGAATAATCTGTATTTTCAAAAGGGGTCGGACCCCGGGGTGTTCGTGACCTGTATTTTTTATTCTGTTTTATGTCTGTCGACTTCGTACACAATATACATAAAAGCTACACCTACCAAACCAAATGCCACAACTGCTACCCATTCCATCACATATCCTCCAATTCGTCCATTTTATCAAAGGCTTTTTTATTAACGACTATTATACCGTATAAAAAAACTGCTGTTAAGAACAAAGCCAAAATCAGCAAAAATGGTTCGGCTATCTTGTAAGAAGTAGCAATATACCCTGTCAACGAAATCACAACAGCAGTGAACAGTCCAAATACTACTTTGAGCCATCCAATCTGTTCTTTGATTTTTTCTGCCCTACTCAATTATCTTCCTCTTTTTCAATATAACTTAATTCATTTAATTTTTTCATTATACGCTTTGAAATCAAAAAAGTAGCTGCGAGCATAATGGCACCAACTACGACAGAAAAAATAAGCATGTCCTCATCAACTACAAACCACAGTACCAAAGCGCAAAATATCACTGCAAAAGTAGTACGTATACTTTGATAAAGTTTTATCTCTTCTTTTACTGCATCGATTTTCGCCATTTTTTATTTTATTATTTTTTCCATATATTTGTCAATAGCACTAAGGGGTCAAGGGTCGGACCCCAGGGAGTGCAATCACCCTCTGAAACCTAAGGAGTTTTGGGTGATGTAAGCTTTTTTGCAAACCATACTATGAATATGCCGCCGATTACTAATATTGAAAAACCGCCAATGATATTAATATCAAACATCTTCCATCTCCTTGTTTATTTCTTGCATTTTCTTCCAAACATTAAGTGTATAAGTTCCTATTAGAAAGACGATAACGATACCCAATCCAGCTACAATTATCATATACACGTCAATTTCATGAATAAGAACTTTGTATGCAATAGTTGCAACACCTGTCAATATTCCCAGTATGAAATACAACAACACTTTAAAAACTTCTTTCAAATCTGATTTTATTTCTTTTAACTTATCTATTTTTGCCATAGTCAATTATATCATAAAAACATTCTTTAGAAATAAAGGAACACAAATACACATTGTTTCCAAAAGGGGTC
>CAYUAC010000082.1:0-8820 GCA_964442515.1 uncultured Campylobacterales bacterium
ATATGTATGAACATTTGCAGCGTTCGGCACGCCTGAGCCTGTGGGCGGGCCAAAAGCTTGAAAGCCTGTTTAACCTGCATGATTCGCTGGCCAATGAAGCTTTGAATAAAAAAATCTATCTGCTGACCATCCTGTCTGCTATCTTTTTGCCGCTGAATCTGGTCGTGGGGTTTTTTGGAATGAATACGCAGGATCTGTATCTGATTTCACGCGGGGACGGTACCGACCTGATCGCTGCGGGTCTGCTTGGTATCGTGACCCTGTCGATACTGTTGCTGCTGCTTGTGAATAAAAAAATCAACAAAGGATAACGGTGCTAGATACCAGACGATACCTGCGGACTATGATCGATGCCACGATTAAGATTAAACCTGCCCAGTCATTTCTCAATTTTGCTTTTTCGCTTGCGTTTGCGGCGTTTATCGCCTTTTTTTTCCAGTATGATCTGGGCCACAGCGGGGTATTGACCCTGTTTATCCTGATCTTTGCGGCGGGTCTGTGGATTACCGAAGCGATCCCGGCTTTTGCCGTGGCGCTTTTGATCGTGGGGCTGGAGATTATTCTGCTTGGTTTTGACGGGTTTGACTTTTCTGACAGAAGCCGCTGGGAAAGCTACCTGGCTCCCTGGTCCAATCCGCTGGTGTTTTTGTTTCTTGCCGGTTTTATCATGGCACTGGCGGCTTCAAAGACAAAGCTTGATATCTGGCTTGCCAAAAAGGTGCTGTTTTTTGTGGGCGGCAAACCGCTGCATATCGCCTTTGGGATCATGGGGATCACCTTTTTGCTGTCGATGTTTATCTCCAATACCGCCACGGCTGCGATGATGATTACCATCCTCTCGCCCATTTTGCTGGCGATCAAAGAGGATAACCCCTTTAAAAAAGCGATGCTGCTTGCGGTGGTCATCGGGGCTAATCTGGGCGGGATGTCAACCATCATCGGTACGCCGCCAAACGCCATAGCCGTGGGGTTTTTGGGTGCTGATGCGCCTTCTTTTGTGGGCTGGATGGTGCTTGCGATGCCCCCGGCGATGATCAGCGCGGCGATATTGATGAGTATTATGGTCAAAATCTACCCTTCCGATCAAAGCTATATCAGTCTCAAAAAGCTCAAAGGCATCGAAGATGATACCGCCACGAAATTGAAAAAAAAACCAATCGGTGTGGCTGACTGGAAAAAGAAGGTCGTTATCGTCACCTTTTTGCTCACTGTCGGGTTGTGGCTGACCGGACCGCTGCATCAAATTCCTACGACGGTGGTTTCGTTTCTGCCCATTGTGGGTTTTACGCTTTTTGGCATCATTGACGCCGATGATATCAGACAGGTGCGCTGGGACGTGATTATTTTGATCATAGGCGGTTTGAGCCTTGGTTTTGCCGTGACCCAAAACGGCGTGGATACGTGGATAGCGGATATGGTGCCGCAAAAGGGCATTTCGGCCGTAGCCGTGATCGTAATTTTTTCTTATCTGGTTGTAGCGGTGTCTAATTTCATGAGCAATACCGCAGCGACTAATATTATCCTGCCCATCGCCGTGGCGATCGGGGCTTCCTACAGTCCCGGCGACGGGCTTACCACGGCCGTTGCCGTGGCCCTGAGCGCCTCGTTTGCGATGACGCTGCCGGTATCTACGCCGCCAAATGCGATCGTATACTCCTCCGGCGCGCTGCATTCCAGACAGTTTCTGCTGCTGGGGCTTTTTGCGGCCGCGGTAGGGCCGCTGCTGATCTTTGGCTGGCTGTCCCTGGCGGTGCATTCAGGCTGGGTGATCTAAGCCCCGATCTTATCCCTTGGCCCCCGTTTTCTTTTCAGTTTTTCCGGATCGGTGGAGTCGTAGATATAATCCATAATCTTTGCGGCCACGTCGATTCCCGTGGCCTTTTCGATCCCTTCCAGTCCCGGAGAAGAGTTGACCTCCATAACCAAAGGTCCTCTGGAGGAGGGCAGCATATCCACCCCGCATACGTCAAGGCCCATCGCCCTTGCCGCGGCTAATGCGGTTGAGCGTTCTTTGCGCGTCAGTTTGTGTGCCACCGCGCTGCCGCCCTGGTGCAGGTTGGAGCGAAAATCGCCTTCGGCCCCCTGGCGGCGCATGGCGCCTACGACCTCTTTGCCTACGACAAAAGCCCTGATATCGGCTCCGCCGGCTTCTTCGATATACTCTTGTACCAAAAGGTTGACATTCATACCGTAAAAGGCATCAAGAACGGATTTAGCCGCTTTGTACGTCTCAGCCAGTACGACGCCCACGCCCTGAGTGCCCTCCAGTATCTTTAGTACCAAAGGCGTTCCGCCGCCAAGCCGGATAATATCTTTGACGTCACTTTTATTGGAAGCAAAGACCGTCCTTGGCATTCCCACGCCGTGTTTGGAAAGAATCTGCAGGCTGCGCAGTTTGTCGCGGCTTCTGGCGATAGCCAGGTTGCCCGCCACCGAAAACGCTCCCAGCATTTCAAAGTGGCGCACGATCGCCGTACCGTAAAAGGTGCGGCTGGCTCCGATACGGGGGATGATCGCATCGGGAACGTCTAAGATGACGCCTTTGTAGATAAGGGTCAGCTGATTTTTCATAATCTCAATAGTCAGATGCAGGTAATCCAGCACCTCCACTTCCCATTCCCGGCTATTAGCCGCTTCAAAAAGGCGTTTTGTGGAATAAAGGTTTTCATTTCGGGACAGAATATAAACTTTCATGATTCATCCTTGCTTACGTATTTGCGGGAAACATCGACTAAGAAACGGCCGTGGAGATATTTGCGCCCGATAAGCATCGGGTATTTCATATCCGCGCGGCCCGTGAGCGTAATAGTCGCTTTATAGCGCCTGCCAAGCATGACTACGTCGGTGCGGATACAGGGGCGCTCCTGCATCTGGCCGTTGGAACTTTTGATGCGTTTGCGTTTGTGCAGCTTAAAGCGAAAACGGTGGTTGTTATAGGAAGGATGCACGTCATCAAGCAGACGAAAATGCACGTAACCGTGCTCATCTATCTTGATATCATCGCAGTGCAGCGAACACGAATCCGCTCCGGTATCGATCTTGGCATCAAGGTCTTGTAAATGCAAAGCCGGAATGCTGATATGCTCAAGCGAGCCGACGGTGATCTTTTCGATAGCGTGTCCTTTTTATGCTATTATAGTGAAAAAAACAAAGAGAAACAATGCAGCAAAAAGAAGATTTTTTTGACCGTCTCAAGCAGCTTATACGCACGCCTTCGGTCGTGGGCGCCGAGCATCCTTTTTTCATGACCCTTAAGCGGGAGTTGGAAGAACTCGGGGTGGGGGTAAGTTATTACGAAGGAATGCTGGTTGCAAGCGGCAACGAACCAAACAGCGGCTTTCTCAGCGCTCACTGCGACCGCCACGGCCTGGTGTGCACCGGTCCCAACGAATTTCAGTACGCGGCTTTTATTACCCAAAACAGAGCTGAGTTTAACGATGATTCTATCTCTGAAAACTTAGCCGATAAAATTACCGACCGCTTTGAAAACCAGCTGGTACAGGCGTATGAACCCTGGAGCGGATACTATCTTGGACTTGGTGAAATCAAGGATTCTTTCATCTGCGAAAAAAGGGGCAACCTTGTCTTTGAGATAGCGGGACTGGAACACTTGCAACCCCATACGCCCGTAGCGTTTATGGATAAGCTCCAGGTTGCCAATGGACTGCTCAGCGCGCAGCTGGACAATGTGCTCAGCGTGGCGGTGATTTTGCATATGTACGCGCTTGGCTATCAGGGAACGGCGTTTTTTACCGCTTCAGAGGAAGCGGGGCGAAGCTGGCGTTTCATGCTGGAGTGGTTTGTACGCTATGATCTGTCCACAGGCGACCTGCTGGTCCTTGATACCAGCCCCTACGGCGATCTTGAAGCGATGGGCAAACAAGATATCACCCTTCGCTACGGCGACGCCCATGCCCGCTTTGATAACAAACTGCGCAAAAAGATAACGGGAATATGCAGGCAAAAAGGGGTGCGTTACAGTTACAAAGATAAATACTTAGAAGCTTTGAATAAAAAAAGAGGCACCAACCGCTCCATCGGCAGAACCGAACTTGGCAGGGTGGTGAAAAATTCCGGAGGCAGGGTCAACGGCACGACGCTGCAGATCCCGACCACCGGGTACCACACCGTCAATGAAACGGCGCGGATGCGTTCGGTTGAAGCCACATTGCAGGTGCTGCAATGCCTGTATGATCTGTAGGGGTTACTTGGCTTTTTCCAAGTATTTGCCCTCGGCGGTATCAACCTTGATACGGTCGCCGTTGACAAGGTGGAAAGGGATCTGTACCACCGCGCCTGTTTCTAAAGTGGCGGGTTTTTTGCCTCCCTGTGAATCACCTTTGAAATTTGGCGGGGTGTCCACGATTTCAAGTTCGACTACCGGATCGATATCAACCGTGATCGGCTTGTCGTTGTGAAAGTTGACTTGTACGATCATGCCGTCTTTCATAAACTCTCTTTGTTCGCCGACCTGGTCATAGGTAAGGCCGATCTGATCATAGGTTTCATTATCCATAAACTGCATCATCTCCCCGTCATCGTAGAGATACTGCATCGGACGCTGTTCCAGCTGGGGAATCTCGGCTTTATCACCTTTGTGGAAGGTTTTTTCAAGGACTTTCCCGTCCAGCAGGGATTTCATCTTGGTACGTACAAACGCCGCCCCTTTTCCGGGCTTGACATGCTGGTACCCGATGATGCGGTACGGCGTACCGTCCAGTTCGATACGCAAGCCTTTTTTGAGATCACTCATTGAATATGTCGCCAAATTATACTCCTGTTTTTTTGATATAATTATACCAAAACAAACGACAAGGACGCTTTTATGGTAATGGCTTTGATAGATACGATTTTGATGGTGATCACGCTGTATACGTGGGTCGTGATTATTTCGGCGCTGATAACATGGGTCAATCCCGATCCCTATAACCCGATCGTGCAGGTGCTTCGGCGCCTGACCGAACCGGTCTTTGACGGGGTGCGCCGCTTTATTCCCACCAACGTCGGCGGTATCGATCTGGCGCCGATGATTGTCATTATCGCGCTGATTTTTCTTAAAAATCTGCTGTTTAACCTCTCAAGAGGGATGTAGTGATGCGCGCGTTTGGTTTTTTGCTGCTGCCGCTGCTGGTTTTTGGCCAGGTTTCGCTGCAAGACCTTGGAAACATGCCCACCTCTTTGGCCAAGGATTTTTACATTTGGCAGTATCTTAAGCAAGATATCACGCCGGCCCAGGCAAAGCAGGCGTATAAACAGGCAAAAAATCAAAACCGCTACAAGATCCAACAGCAGTATTTGGCAAAAAGCGGCGATGAAAAGCTGCAGCGAAAAAAGCAGTGCCAAAAAATGGAACTTGGCAAGCTTTTGCAAGCTGAAAAGGAGTGTTTTGAAACGGGGTTTTCCGTAACCAAGCTTGAAAGCGCGCCCCACAGCGCCAAGATCAAGCTGTACAATTCACAAAAAGAGCAAAAATACAAAAACCTGGCCCATATCTTTTTAGCCGGCAATATTTTTACCGCCGCGGTTGATAATCCGGAGTACTTTTATATCCTTTTTAACGACAGTTCCAAGAGTTTCCGGCAGCGCTATATGAACCGCGAAGCTTCAAAAAAACAGGTGCAAAAACTGGCAGAGAAGGAAGTGTTTTCGCAGTCGGTTGTTTACAGTGTGCTTGATGCCAAAATGCAAAATTTCAATACGTCATTAGCGACTGCAATGGACAGCGGTGCTTTGAGCGCGGATGCCAATTTTTATCTTGGTATCAACGCCCTTCGTTTTGACAAGCCCAAAGTTGCAGACACCTACTTTCAAAAGGCGGGGGAAAAATATTATTACCGCTTTGATAAAGACAAAGCGCTGTTTTGGCGGTATAAAAGCAGCGGCAAGGAAAAATACCTCAGACAGTTGGCCAAAAGCAGCGATCTCAACGTTTATACCGTCTATGCCAAACAAAGTTATGACTACACTTATATCGAAGGCTTTGAACAAGAAAGCAGCGATTATAACGTGCATGATCCCTTTGCGTGGCATCAAACCCTGAAAAAGTTGAAAGATGCCACGAAGCTGGAACTTATCGAGATGGCAAGCCGGTTTAAAACCAATCAAACGCTTGGGCACTACGCGTTTGTGATGGAGCGCTACCATGAATACGATAAACACTATTTTGTCACGCCGTTAAAAGAGGATTTGGTCAAGATGGCTCAGGATAAGCGGCAGTTGGCGCTGCTGTATGCCCTGACCAGACAGGAAAGCCGTTTTATTCCGGCTTCGGTGTCTACCTCATTTGCCCTTGGCAAAACCCAGATTATGCCGTTTTTGATCGAGGATATCGCCAGGCAAAAGGGCGAAGATACGCAGCTGACCGATCTGTTCTATCCCCAAAAAAGCTTTGAATACGCCCTGTATCAGATGGATTTTTTACAAAAGCATCTGTACCATCCGCTGCTGGTAGCCTACGGGTATAACGGCGGCATCGGCTTTACCAAAAGGCAGGTACTGCAAGCGGGGCTGTTTGGCGGGGGCAAGTATGATCCGTGGATGAGTATGGAACTTGTCCCTTACAGCGAATCGCGAAAATACGGTAAGAAGGTCCTTGCCAATTATCTGGTATATCTTGATATACTGGGTGAAAAGACAGAGTTGCAGGCACTGCTTGCTCCCCTGCAAAGCGGTAAAAAGATCGCGCGCTGGCAGAAAGAGTAAAGCGCGCCGGGTTCTTTAAAGCATGAGCGCTATAGGCAGAATATACTGCATCACTGTTAATTGCATGTTGCTCTTTTCTTTTTATCTTTTGCGTAATATTTCATAAACGCTTCTAAATGCCGTAACTGTTCTGTATCAAACAACTCTTTTTCAATATCGTATTTTTCATAAAACCCTTTGGCGTTACGGGCAAATAACTCTTCCCATTTTCGCGCATTGTGACGCTTGGTAAACTCCGATCCCTCTCCAAGCTGCTGCGATAAAAAATACGCATAATACGTTTGGCCCATATACACGCTTGTACTTTGTGCCCATAAAGCGAGGGCCGCTACAACAATCAGAACGGTTTTTTTCATTTTACGATCCTTATCTTGATAAACTTGATTGAATTACTTGACATTATAGCGAAAAAGTCGTTATGATTGCAACACAAATGCATAACAAGGAGACAAAATGAATAGAAGAGATGCCATAAAACTTGGCTTGGCGTCAAGCTCACTGGCCCTGACCGGCCTGCACGCCGGAGAGAAAAGTAAAAACTTGACTCAAAAGGTCAACAAGCTGGGTGCAAAAGAGAGGGTGGTCATCATCGGAGGCGGTTTTGGGGGTTTGACTACGGCTAAAAATATCAAAATCCACAATAAAGATGCCGAAGTTTTGGTTTTTGATCCCAAAAACATCTTTGCCTCATGCCCCTACAGCAATCTGTGGCTGACGCACAATGAGGGTACTTCGTATGACGAGTTGATCTTTTCCCCGCTGGAACCTGCCGGCAAATACGGCTACAAGGTGATTAACAAAGCCGTAACGGACATCGACAGAGAAAACAAAACAATTTCTACGCTTGATGAACAATACGAGTATACGCTGTTGGTGCTGGCAACGGGGATCGAATACGATTACGCGCCGTATGGGGTCAACGAACAACAAGCACAAGAGATATATACGCGCTTTACCCCCAGTTACGGCGGCGGATATGAGCAGTTGACACTGCATAAAAAGATACAGGAGTTTCAGCAGGGCACCTTTGTGATCACCGTGCCTCCGGGCAGCTATCGATGCCCGCCGGCCCCTTACGAGCGTGCTGCGCTGCTTGCAAACTATTTTAAAAGGAATAATATAGACGCCAGGGTCGTACTGCTTGATCCAAGAGTGAAGCCCGCAACCAAAGCAAAAGGGTTTTTGCAAGCCTTTGCAAAGGTTCAAAGCCACCTTCGGTACAAACCCTCAAGCAATATCAACTTTATTGACGCCGGGAATAAACGTATTTCCTACAAGCAGTTTGATACAAACGAAAAACGGTTTGCAAACAAAGAGATCGCATTTGACGATGCCAATATCATCCCGGCCAACAAAGCTACCCCGCTGTTACAACAAAGCGGCCTTGAGACAACCGACGGCGGCTGGGGCAGGGCGAAATCCCCGGGATTTGAGAGTTTAAACGATGCAAACATTTACCTTTTGGGCGACGTGCTTGGAGAGTATCCCTTTCCAAAAAGCGGACAGATGGCAAACTCGTGCGCTGTAATCGTAGCAAAACAGATCGCAAGAAGATTGCAGGGGCTTGATCCAAAAGTGGGATCGGATATGCCCGCAAACGTGTGCTACTCTTTTGTAGAAGCCGATAAAGCC
This sequence comes from uncultured Campylobacterales bacterium, assembly GCA_964442515.1. Classification (GTDB taxonomy): domain Bacteria; phylum Campylobacterota; class Campylobacteria; order Campylobacterales; family Sulfurovaceae; genus TCS-49. The sequence goes on from CAYUAC010000082.1 coordinate 8,335, forward strand.
ATCGCCGTGACCCATCAGGCTTATCTCAAAAACGGGCAGGTTGCGGTAGAAGCCGAGCTTTTTGAAAATGCCGATACCCAAACGGCGCAGGCGACAAAAGCTTGGTACAAAGGGATCACCGAAAGTATTTTTGAATAAAAAGGGGATACAATGGCTTGCAGCATCAAAAAACCCGCTAAGACTCCCCGGATTTTAGCGGGAATTGTTATAATAGACTTCTTGCGAAACCATAGATTGAACATAGCTTTGTGAATTTGTTCACTCGTGCTAGGCTTTCTTTTGCAGGTGCAGCCATAGCTGCATCAAAAAAGAGTAACGACGCTGATGGGCAAATACACAAAGCCCTACGGGAGGGCAAGGAAAAGGCAATCTTTCAAAAAATATCCCTTTTGAATTAGCTACGGCTAGTCCTGCAAGGTATATTTTTCAAATCTTACCTTTTCTTTGCCCTCTATGTCTAACCTATGGTTTCGCAAGAAGTCTAAT
>CAYUAC010000083.1:0-8792 GCA_964442515.1 uncultured Campylobacterales bacterium
TTATCATTATAAAAGTCATGAAGTCTACAATACTGCAGACAAAGATTATAAAGATCAGATTACAAAGCGAAATAATGAAAAAGACGCGGTTTCAAAGAAAGTTTGTGAAGTAATCATAAAAGGTATTGGCTACAAGAAAAATCAATGGGTGTATCCCCTCTGTCAATACAGCGTCACCCTGTTTCTTCCGCCTATTTTTGAAGCGTACAGCGCGTCATCGGCTCTTTTGACAAGGGATTCGTTCGTATCGTTTTTGCCAAATACGGCACCCCCGATACTGGTACTTATACTGCCCACTCTGCTAAAAGGATGCTCCCACACCGCATTTTTTATCTTTTGGGCAAAGGCAAGGAGGCTGTCTTTGTTGGCATGAGGCACAATGATCAAAAACTCTTCACCGCCCCATCTGCCAAGCAGATCGCTTTGTCTGCAGTTTTCCTGTAATACCTGCGTAAACTCCTGCAATACGTTATCACCCACATGGTGGCCGTAAGCGTCGTTGACCTTTTTAAACAGATCGATATCCAAAAGCAGTACCCCAAAACTCTCCCCATAGCGTCGTGACCTGTGGGCCTGTTCATCCAAAACCCCGTCAAGCTTGTGGCGGTTGTAGATGCCGGTAAGCTTATCGGTAACGGCTAAGTGCTGCATCTTTGCGTAGGCTTCCTGCAGCTGGTTTTTCAACCTGTTTTGCCTGCTATAAAAGTATCCCCCCACAAGCAGCAGGATGCTGAAAAAAGCGATCACCTGCCATAAAAGCGTATAATCCGTTCCCTTTTCGTATCTAATTGAGATCCATTTGTTCAAAACGGCTCTTTTTTGCTCATCGCTGATACTTACGACAGCCTTTTGCATAATCTTATACAGCGTGGGATCGTCTTTGCCCACGGCGACGCCGAGTTCCAAGCTGTCTTTGACTCTGCCCGTGATCTTAAGCTCGCCGGTATATTTTGTTTGAAACTTATACCCGATTGTCGCCAGAGTACCGATATAGCCAAAAACTTCCTCACTGCGTACCTTGTCTAAGCCCTCATCGATATCGCTTACCTCGGTGATGTCAAGATTTGGGTACCTTTCTCGCAGAATTTGGGCAAAGGCATATCCTTTAGTAATAGCGACCTTTTTACGCTCTAAGTCATTCAGTTCATTGACAAAGGCCACATCCGATCTGGTAGCCATCACAAGCGGTACGTTCAGATACGAAGAGGTAAAATCAAGATACTCTCTGCGCTGCTGCGTGGGCATAGCCAGCGAGAGCAGATCGCATCTTCCCTGCTTGACGTATGCAAGCGACTGTGTCCAGGACTCCGTGCGCACCGTCTTAAAAGCAGCGGGCAGCTTTTGTTCAAACAGTTGGAAAAAATCCGCGCTCATCCCCTCATAGCGGCCGTTTTTGTCAAAATGCTCAAGAGGCATCCAGTTTGGGTCGATGCAGACGCGGATGGTTTCTTTTTCCTGCAGGTAACGGTGCTCTTTTGGCGTAAGACTTAGTACTGTATGCTCTTTCCCGTTTCTGCGGACATCCAGCCACTTTTCAATCAATGCGTCCCACTGAGGCTGCTTTATATCTTCCAACCCCTTTTGTATGATCGAGCGCAGCACTGCTTTGTCGGGGTTAATCCCAAAGCGCAGGTCTTCTTCCTCGATACCGGGCAGTTTCAGCTCCGAAGCGATACGGATATTGGTATAAGCATTTTGTTTGATCAAAAAGTTGATATTGGTAAGATTTTGAATCAGCGCATCGATCTTGCCAAAAACCAAAGCATCGGTCAACTCCTGATAAGTATCGTACCGGATTAAATCCATATACCCTTTTTCACGCAGCTCTTTGCCGTAAAAGATATCTTTGATGATGCCTACTTTTTTGCCTTTCAGGCTCTTTAGCCCTGCGTAGGGACCGAAATCATCCCGCACAAAAACCATAATCGGGATCGTATAATAAGGCTGGGTATATAAAGTAAAGGGTTGACGCTCTTTTTTTAAAGAGATACTGGAAATCATATCGGTTTGCCCTGTTTTAAACCTGTGTAACGATTTGCTCCACACACCGTAGCGTTTTTCAAACTCCAGTCCTGTATTTTCTGAAAGCAGATCAAGCAGATCATGTTCAAAGCCGATCCCGGCTCCGTTTTTTTTGTAGGTAAAGGGCGGGAAATTGGGCATCATCGCTATGGACACGACCGGGTTTTGTTTAATAAAGGCGCGCTCTTTTTCACTAAAATCGACAGCGCTCACCCCCGCAGGCCACAGAAGCAGTAAAGCGGCACACAAAGTAATCATCACTCTCATCTGCACAAAACCGCCCACAGCAAACCTTTATTATTTTTTGATCTATTATATTATTTTATAATCCAACTTGTGCTTAATGTCATATTTATCTTCGCGTTTTGCCGCAAAAGCCAAAAACTATGCTATAATGACGCAATTTCAATAACACCTCGATCTGTTACTGATACTATTTTATTTAGTACTTTCAAAAACTACTTGTAAAACAACTCAAACATTCATCAAACCTAGATCGTAACCTTTAGCAATTCTAAACGTGTAGGTTTTTTACCAAAACAAGGGACACTTATGTCATTTACAACTCTAGGGCTCGATGCGCCTTTACTTAAAGCATTACAACAAAGCGGCTACACAAAACCTACGGCTATTCAAGCCAAAGCGATCCCAGAAATCCTTTCGGGCAAAGACGTACTGGCTGCCGCTCAGACGGGAACGGGCAAGACCGCAGGCTTTACTGTGCCATTGTTGCAGCGTATCACCCAGGCACAAAAAAGTGGGCAAAAGCGCACTGTCAAAGCCCTTATCGTCACGCCTACCAGAGAATTGGCCGATCAGGTCGCAGCAAGCGTGAAAACATACTCAAAATTTTTAGATATCAAATCCACGGCCATCTTTGGCGGCGTGGGGATCAACCCGCAAAAAACGGCTTTGAAAAAAGGCGTAGATATCGTTATCGCCACACCGGGCAGACTGCTTGATCATATCAACCAAAAAACGATCGATCTTTCACAGGTCAATCATCTGGTTCTTGATGAAGCCGACCGGATGCTGGATATGGGCTTTATCCACGACATCAAAAAGATTATGAAACTGTTGCCTGCCAAGAGACAGACGCTGCTGTTTTCGGCAACCTTCTCAAAAGAGATCAAAACGCTTTCAAAAACGTTTTTGCACAATCCCTCTCTTATTGAAGTTGCCCGTACCAATGAAGCGGCATCGCAGGTTTCGCAGCTGGTACATACGGTCAATAAAGACCGCAAAAAAGACCTGCTGATCCACCTTATCAACAAAGAAAACTGGCAGCAGGTACTTGTCTTTACCAAGACAAAACACGGGGCCAACAAACTGTGCGAAAGCCTCAACAAAGCCGGCATCAGCTCCGCAGCAATCCACGGCAACAAATCCCAGGCCGCGCGTACCAGAGCGCTGAGCGATCTGAAAAGAGGCAAGGTCAGGGTTTTAGTCGCTACAGACGTGGCAGCCAGAGGTATCGATATCAATAAACTCTCTCACGTCATCAACTACGAACTGCCAAACATCAGCGAAGATTACGTCCACCGAATAGGCCGAACGGGCCGGGCCGGCAACGCGGGCAAAGCGATTTCGCTTGTATGCGGCGAAGAGTTTGATTACTTAAGCGGTATAGAAAAGCTGATGAAAAAAACCATCGCCCAAGAAAGCGTCGAGGGATATACCTCCAAACAAGCCTACGCCAAACCCCCAAAAATGGGCGGCGGCAACAACAGATCCAGAGGCAGAAACACACAAAGAAGACGCAGCTATAGATAAGCTGCTCTTTCTTCACTCTTTCTTGGCTTTGCCCGCTTTTTCCATCTTAATAAAAAGCATCAACAACGCGGGAGTGATAAAGATGGTAAAAAAGGTCGAAAGCGCCAACCCGCCCGTGATCACGGATCCAAGCCCCCGGTAAAACTCGCTTCCGGGACCGGGCATCAGCACCAGCGGCAGCATCCCGAAGATGGAAGTCAGCGAACTCATATAGATGGGTCTGATCCGGCTTCTGGTGGCATCCAGCACCGCCTGTTTATGCTCCATCGCGTAATTTCTAATATAGTTCAAACTCTGATGCACGATCAAGATCGCGTTATTAACCACAATCCCCACCAGTATGATAAAACCAAGCATTGTCAGCACATCCAGCGGCTGCGGCGCTAAAAACGTATCGGTCAGTTTCAACCCGATAAAGCCCCCGGCCGTTGCCAGCGGAACGGTGAACATGATCACCAGCGGATACAGGAAGTTTCCAAACAGAGCCGACATCAGCAGATACACGATCAAAAGCGCCAGTAAAAAGTTATCGCCAAGCATTTTCACCGTCTGGCTGAGCTTGTCCGCAGTCCCGCTCATACTCACATCCGCTGTCTCAAGCTGCTCCGCGCTTCGCATCTGTTCTGTCATCGCCCCCAGTTTTTCCATCGCCTCCTGCACGGTCATTCCCTCAGGCGGCGTTACCTGCAGGGTAATGGTGCGCTCGCCGTTGTAGTGGCGGATTTCACTGATCCCGGTTGTTTCCTTTGAAGTGGCAACCGACGCAACCGGTGCCAGCGACCCGTTTGGCAGAACGATCTGGGTATGCATCGCATCCCGGGGCGTTTTGATGATACCGGGATCGGCCTTGAGCACCATATCGATCTTTTTTTGCCCCTGCCGTTCAAAATCGCCTACGATTCTGCCGCCTGTAAGTATATCCATACTGACACCAAGATCACGCGTACTCATCCCCACGGCTTTGAGTGCCTCGCGGTCTGGCAGCACCCGGAATTCGGGATAGATCAGTTCCACAGACGGCACCGGCCGGATCTGCGCGCCGGGGATCGCCTGCATCCCCGCTCCCATCAGTTTGGCCGCGTTGCCCGCTATCGTTTCCAGCGCTTCGCCGCTGACATCAAGGTTGACCACCCGGCCCTCGCCGATGCCCTCTTCAAACACGCCGCTTTGCATACTGACACCCATAACGCCGGGCTGTGAATTGACAATAGGCGTTAACAGCGGTATCAGTTCCCTGGCTCTTTGTTCATGGCCGCTTGTCACCCCAAGCAGCGTAAAATCGCCAAAGGAGATAAAAAACGCCCGGTCAATAGGCGGAAAGCCCTCCTTTTGGGTATTGATATAGGGTTGAAGCTGCGCCATGATATTCTCCCCGATGCTGTGGCGCTGCTCATACGAAAGCCCCGGCGGGGGAATAAAAATATTTAAAATAAAGTTTTGATTGCCCTGGGGCAGATAATCCATCTTTGGAAACAGCGCGTAAATAATCCCCACAGACAGCGAAGAAAGCAGCACCACCGTCGCCAGCTTGGTACCCAGGTTTTTCAAAGACAGGCGCACCCCGCTCATAATCAGCTCAGCCGCCCTGTGGCCAAATCCCGCTATCACGCCGCCTTCTTTTGGCTCGCTTTTTTTCAGCTGCGAAAACTTTTGCCACAGCATCGGAATCACGGTAATAGAGACAAAAAGCGCAAAAGTCACTGAGCCCACCACGGCAATAGCGATATCTTTAAACAGCTGCCCGGCTTCATCCTGCAAAAAGATGATGGGTAAAAACACCGCCATCGTGGTTGAGGCAGAAGCCAGCAGCGCACCCCAGACTTCGGTGGTACCTTTGTACGCCGCGGTTAAAATATCCTCGCCGCTTTTTCTGTGCCTGTCGATATTTTCCAAAACCACGATCGCGCTGTCAATGAGCATTCCCACAGCAAAGGAGATGCCCGCAAGCGAAATAGTGTTGAGGCTTCTGCCCATCAGATCAAGCAGGATAAAGGTACCGATAACGGAGATGGGGATCGCCGCGGTCACCACCGCCGTAGGCGTCGTACTTCGCAGGAAAATGATCAGCACAAAGACCGCCAGCGCCCCGCCGATAAGGATATTGCGCGTCACCGTATCTACAGCGCCCACGATATAGGGCCGCTGGTCATACACCCACTCCAGATGCAATCCCTTGGGGCCAAGCATCTGTTTATTGAGCCTGTTCACCTCTTCTTCCACCCGGTCGGTAAGTTCTACGATATTGGCTCCCGGATTTGGCTGGACCCCCACGCCCAGACCGTCTTTGCCAAGAAACATCGCCACCGTGTTTTTATCTTCGTAGCCCTCTTTGACTTCTGCGACATCCTTGACCCGCACGATCTTGTCTCTGGTTGAGTGAATGACGACGTTTTCGATCGCTTCTTTGGAATCCAGTTTGCCTACCGTGCGCACCCGGTAGCTTCGCCGCGAAATATCTTTTGTCCCTGCACTGATATCGATATTTTCCGCCGCCAGAGCCGAATACAGGGCGTTAAGCGTGATCTTGTGCGCAGCAAGCCTGCCCGGATCGATAACAATATGCATCTGGCTTTTTGTTCCGCCCCCGCTGAGCATATCTGACACCCCGTCGACGCGTTCGAGATAGGGTTTTACCTCATCATCAAAATAGGTATTATATGTATCGATATGTCTGGGATTATCTTTGGTTGTTTGCAGCATCATCCAGATAACGGGACTGGAAGAGGTAGTACGGATGACGGGATTATCCACGTTTTGCGGATAGCTTGGGACCTGATCGAGTTTGTTGGACACATCTAAAAGCGCCTGCTGCAGATCGGTACCCAGTCCAAATGTCAGCGTAATCTGGCCCATATTGTCGCGCGAACTGCTCTCATACTCCTGCAGGCCGTTGAGGCTTTTGAGCACGCTTTCCTGTTCTTCGATGATTTCACGCTCGATCTCATAAGGCGATGCACCTACCCATACCGTCTGGATATTGATCTCTGGTTTTGTAACCGACGGGGTGAGTTGATAGGGCAGCCGGTCCAGAGACAGCAGCCCAAACAGCAGCGTCAGCAGGACCGCCACGATGATGGTAACGGGATTTGCAATGGCAAATTTTACAAGATTCATATGTGCCCTACCTGTTTATGATCTGAACGCTTTGGCCGGGCATAATACGCTCGTTGCCCTTGGTGACCACGTCCATACCCGCTTTGATCCCCTCACCTGAAACGGCAACGACCGTGTCGCCGTATCCGATGACTTTAACGTGAACGGGTTTTGCTTTGTTTTTTTCTACCACAAACATTACCATCCCGCCAAGACGGTTGATCACCGCATCACGCGGTACGACAAGGTTGCTGGCCTGCTGCCTTCGCGGCAAATACGCAACCGCTTCCATTCCCGCGTAGACAAAATCCTGCGTGTGCAGGGTGAATTTTACAGGGAAGGTTCTGCTAATAGCATCGCCGCTTGGGATCTTGGAATGCAGCGCAGCCATGACCCTTTTGCCACCGATTTCAAGGGCGTACGTTTTTCCCGCCTGCAGCGTATCGGCGTACTGGCTTGGTACGTGAAAGATCGCTTCTATAGAGCCGGCTTTAACAAGGCTTGCTGCACTGCTTCCGCTGCCCATCCATTCTCCCACGGCGATGTTTTTTTCTGTAACGATCCCGTCAAAGGGCGCGCGCAGCGTGGTTTTTTCTTTTTGGATACGCAGGTGGCGCAGCCTGCTTTGTGCAACTTGCAGATTCGCTTTTGCTTTTTGCAGCGCAAATTGGCTGTCTTGATATGTTTTTTGCGCAATTGAATCAGAATCAATAAGCATGCTGTTTCTTTCAAAATCAGTTTGTGCTTTTGTAAAATCAACCCTAGCAACCTCCACCGCCGCTTCCTGGCTTTGGATCTGGCTGTTTAAAAGCATGGTATCGATCTTGACCAGCGTATCGCCCTTGCTCACGCTGTCTCCGCGCTCAAAGTCCGCGCTGATCACTTTGCCGCCTACTTCCGCGGCGACCCCGGCTTTTTGCGTAAAAGCCAGCGTACCGCTGAATGCATGGACCGAGCCGACGCTGTCTTTAATGATCTTTTCAGTGGCGACCAGAGCCGGCCTGTCTGACTGGCCAAAGAGCAAAGAGCTGCCAAGCAGCAGGAAAAAAAGTATCTTATACATTGTTTTGCCTTTGTATTTAAATACGCGAAGCCCCGTCAGTGGGCAGTAAACAGTTTATGAAGTCTTAAGCGCAGCAAATGTTCAAACATTTCTTTCTGCAAATCCCTTTGTTTTCCCTCTCTTTGTTTTTGCCCCCACATCGGTTCGGGAAAGAAGCTGTCGTCTTCAAACCTGGCCATCACGTGCAGATGCACCTTTGGGTGGTAGTTGCCAAAAGAAGCGATATTGATCTTGGCGGGATTGTACAGCTTGAGCATAATTCGTTCAATTTCCATCGCCGCGGCAAAAAGACGGTTTCGTTTGCCCGGTTCTAATTCGCTGAGTTCCTTTTCCCCCGCTTTGGAGAACAGCTTGACCCACGGAATTTCACCTGTTTCATATTCGATGAAAAAATCTTCGCACTCAAATAACGGCACGTTACCTGTTTTCATGCATCATCCCTCGTCGCTGTAGATACAGACGTTCCAATCTTTTGCCAATCCCTTATCGCTGACACAGTAGTTTTGAAAAAACTCCGTGATCTCTTTTCGCTGACAGTGGGTTTCAAAGCTTTTCATATCTGCCCATATCTCATGAAAAACGATGGGAAAGCTTTTGCCGTCGGCAAAGGGAGAAGCGATCTGTTTTGTTACGATATACTGCAGACATCCATCTTCTCGAAGCGTATCGGGTTCTAACGATTTTAAAACGTCAAAAAGTTCTTTTTCCCTGCCCTCTTTTGGCAGAAACTGCGCGGTGCAATAGACTTTTTGTGACATATATATCCTTTTTATTTATTGTAACGAAATTTTGGAAAAGTAAAATACTTTAGTACTTGGGGTCGGACCCCTTACAAAGTAAA
>CAYUAC010000084.1:0-6385 GCA_964442515.1 uncultured Campylobacterales bacterium
TCTGGTACAGGTCGATATAGTCTGTACCCAGGCGCTTCAGCGAGCCTTCTATCGCCGTTTTGATATGAAAGCGGTCAATGGCTGTTAATCCGTGGCGTATGGGCGGAACGAACCAGCCGTTGGCCGCTCCGGCGACCTTTGAAGCGATAATTAGGCTGTCTCTCGGGATTTGGCGCTGCTGCAGCCATTGCCCGATCCACTCTTCCGTCAGCCCGGCGTAGTCCGCTTTTGGGGGGACGGGGTAGATTTCGGCGGTATCAAAGAAGTTGATGCCTGCCTCGTAGGCTTTGTCCATGATCGCAAAGGATTCCTCTTTGCTTGACTGCGTGCCAAAGGTCATGGTCCCAAGGCAGATGTCAGTAACTCTTAAGCCCGTTTTTCCGATATATCTATGTTGCATCCTCTTCTCCTTTGTTTGCCTGGTTTTTTAAAATCGCGCTTTCTAAGTGTTCTATATAATACTGGTTTTCGCGCAGCAGGTCGGTTTTTTCCTCCAGTTTTTTTTCCAGCGTCTGAATTTTTTGGAGGTTTTTGTTCTGGTAGGCGTAGATCGCATCGGCCAGGGAGGCTACGATACTGTTTTGAAACTGCTGTCCGGGCATTTTTTCGACCTTGGTATAGTTAAAACGTTTGACTTCATCCTTGAGCCAGAGGATTTTGTCCAGCACATACGCCTTTACCAGCAGCATCGTTACAAACTGCATCACAATCAGTGCGATAAAAATCGTGATGAATATGGTAAGAAATTCTATTTCGATAGAAACGATTGAAACGCTGTATCCAAGCGCCAGCGCGACAAAAAAAGCGATCAGCGTGTAAAGAGTGCCGAATTTTTGAAGCTGCATATTATTTTCCTTTGGCTCCCCGGATATTGTTGATATATTTATAATCCACTTCGATCGCGCGCGGTTGTGGAAGGTGCGTAGCCAGCGAGGCAAGAACGGAGGCAAAATCCGTAAAGAGGTAGTGCGCCATCGATCCGGGAACGGGATTGATCTCATTGAGATAGATCTGATCTTTGTGTACAAAAAAGTCACAGCGGATCAGGCTGCCCTCAAAGGTTTGGCCGTATATTTTACAAAAAGCGTCTTTGAGTCTTTCCTGCAGGCCAGAATCGATTCTGGCTTCGGTGATGCCTTCTTCTCTGGAAAAATCCAGATACTTTTTATCAAAATCCAGTATTTCGCTTTTTTGGGGTTCTTCTATCTTTGAAAAGATAAAATCGCCGCATTTGGCACCTGCAAGATTATACTCCTTTACGCCCTGGCAAAAAGGTTCGATCAGAGCCTGGGTGTCAAATTCCAGGGCCACGTCCAGGGCGTATTCAAGCTGGCTTTCATCCCTGGCTACGCTGATACCGATACTGCTGCCAAGGCGCAGGGGTTTGACGATGAGGGGAAAATCCAGATCGCACGTCCTGTTGTCTTTGTCCGCGACGTGACAGGGCAGGGTTTGTACCCCGGCCTGTTTGGCGTAAAGCTTGGTTAAGAGCTTATTAAAACTCAGTACGCTTGCTTCAAGCCGCGGTCCGATATAATCAATCCGGGCAAATTCGAGCAGCGAGGCTATCTTGCCGTCTTCGCCGTCGGCGCCGTGGATGAGGTTGATAACCGTACCTGTTTTTAATTGCCTGCTGCCAAAGAGTCCTTTTTGCTCGAATCCGCCCGCCCGGCAAAAAAGTTCCGTACATTTTGTATACTCGCCGCTGCTGAAGAAGGTGGATTTCATCTTGTCTTTGTCTATCAGATAAAAGCGCCGGTTCGGGGCTAAAAAGATAAACCGCTCTATCTCAAGCAGTTTGCCCACCGTGATCGCGCTGACGATGCTGATTTCGTGTTCATAACTGCATCCGCCAAAAAGAAGTGTCATTGTTTTCATCACTGCCTCACTTTTGCATTTTTTTCAAAGCTTCTTTGACCAGGGCCGAGGTATCGCTGCTTTGGCACTCTTTGAAGACTTTGGCGATCTGTTCTTTTTTAAATCCAAGGTTTTCCAAAGCCGCGCCCGCTTCTATAGCGGCTTTGTTTTGGGGGCTTTGTTCATCGCCTGTAAGGTCGAAATCGGCAAGTTCGACCAGGATGCGTTTGGCACTTTTGGGTCCGATACCGGGGACCTGTTTTAAAGAGGTGACATCGGAAGCCTGCGCGATCTGTGTAAAATCGACCGGTTCAAAGGTTGAACACACGGCCAGGGCGACCTTGGGTCCCACGCCGTTTATCTTGATCAGGGTTTCAAACATCCGTTTTTCATCCATGCTGACAAACCCAAAAAGCAGCCTGGCGTCTTCTCTGATTACTTCTACGGTGTGAATAAAACAGGGTGCGTTTTTCTCCACACGTGCTGCGCAGTTGATTGAAATATGGACTTCGTAAATAACCCCGTGTACGTCAATATGCAAATATGAGGGGTGCTTTGCAATGACCTCTCCGCGTAATCCCGCTATCATTATATGGTATTCTCCTTAATCAAGTTCTTGTTCCTCTTTTTGTCTGAGTGATTCCTCTTTGATCACGTACTCATCGCCTTCCTGCGCGATACGGAAACGTTTGCCGCTGCCGGAGGGGACTTTGCGAAACTCCTGCTTGGGGCTGATGAGTTTGAAAATAATCTCATTGTGGCCGCTGAATTTGTCTTTGTTGGTAATGCGGGCGTGAAAAACCGTCGATTGGATCTTGTCCAGTTCCTCTTTTTTATGATCGATATCGTTTTTCAGCAGGCTGACATCCGCCGCCAGAGAGTTTAAATCGTCATTGAGCTTTTGGTACTGTTTGATGCGGTGGATAAAGGTAGCCGGAGGCTTGACCCCCTTGGCTTTGTATCCGGCAAGCTGCTGTTTAATCTGCTCGATAGCGGCTTTGTTGCGCTCATAATAGTTTTTTTTGCTTACGTATTTTTCATTGGTTTGCTCATACTCGTCTTTGAGTTTCGCAATACCCTCTTCAATCTTTTCGATAGCGTCGTGGTGGCTTTCAATCTCCATGGGATCGATAATAAAACTGTTGTCTTCGCCCTTGACGTGTTCGACGGTGATATCATCGCTGGCATACAGTTTGGTGTTGGAATTAAGTATCTCCACGTAAATCTTTTTCGCCCGCACTTCGCCGCCGATCGCCTGGCCGATAGTGACTTCATCGGCTTCGATAATCCCCCGTTCGAGTCTGGTGACGTGGATGTTTTTGCCTTTGGCATAACCTTTATGTACATTGATCTCGATCTTATCGGCAAAGAGTTTGGAACTTTGGTGGGTTTGTCCGCCGATCTTGATAAGCTGGGCGGTAACCCTGGCGGAAGAGGCGACGCTGCCTTCGACAAAAACCTGCTGGGCTTCAACGCGCATACCCGTACCGATGGCGTCTTTGAAATCGTCTTTTTCCTTGACATTGATCTTGACGTCTTTATCGATACCCGTTTCGATACTGCCGGTGCTTTTGAAATTGACTTCCCCCACTTCCAGTTCGTCGCCTATGTCGTACGTGTTGTCATTAAGGACCACATAACCGCTTGTTTTTGCGATATATTCGATCGAATCTTCATTTTCTTTTTTTTCGATATTTTTGGTGATATTGAAATCGGGGGCGTTTTTGTCTTCTGGTTCGTGGGCTTTGATGATTCTGCCGTTGCACGCCCTGCCGTTTGTGCCCTGTTTGGGCTTGATATATTCAATGATCACATCACCCTCGTTCACAGCCAGCGCGTACCCCCGCCTGGAGTAATCCATCCGGTCGTACTGGTCGATGTTTTTTGCCTGTTTCTGGTAGTGAAAGATCAGATTGCCGTCGATACTTGGCTGTGAGGGGATGCCCTGGGCGATGATGACCTGCACCTTTTGCTTGAAGATAAAGGCACCGCTGACTTTGATCTTGGCAAAGAGGCGGTCAAGCTCCTCTTTTTTGTCAAAAAGGCCGATGAGGTAGCCGGCTTTGAGCATCTTTTTCTGAATATCGTCGCGGATCATATCCTCGATTTTCTGGCTGTATTTGAGTTTGCTTCCCTTTTCAAAAACCGCGGCGACCTTGCTTTTTTCTTTATTGGCTCCGACTAAAACATGGACATATTTAAACAGGGGGTGTTCTTTGTTGGTAAACACTTCGATTTCGTAGTTTTGCTTGATATCGACGCGGTCGTCGATCAGCTTCTGGGGGTCGTCGATGTAGCTTTGGTTGTCCTCGTCAAGTTCCGCCCAGTCTTTGAGTTCGGGGGTTTTGAGCATGGTTTGGTATTCAAGCAGCCTGAAATCCAGCTTCGCCGTGGGGATTTTATACTGGTAGGCTATTTCTTTGAGAGATTTTGCGATATTATCGGTTTTAAGAATAATGGGCGAAATTTTCATTGACAAACCTGTTTTGCTCGGATTTGATATAATTATACCAAAAAGATGCAGCTGTCCATGAAATTACGGTATTTTTTCACCAACGGCGCGGGGATTTTGCTCTCGCGTATATTAGGCTTTATCAGAGATCTGCTGACCGCTTCGGTGGTGGGTGCCAACATCTACAGCGATATCTTTTTCGTGGCTTTTAAACTGCCCAATCTCTTTCGTCGTATCTTTGCCGAGGGCGCGTTTATGCAGACGTTTTTGCCAAGTTTTGCCGCCAGCAGGCACAGAAGTGTTTTTTCGCTTGCCGTTGTCTCAAGGCTGGGAGCGGCTATCGCGGCGCTGAGTGTTTTGGTGGTTATTTTTAACAAAGAAGCGACCAAGCTGCTGGCTTTTGGCTTTGACGCGCAGACGGTAGCGATGGCCGCGCCTTTGGTGAGTATAAACTTTTTTTACCTGCTTTTGATCTTTGCGGTGACTTTTTTAGGCGCGCTTTTGCAGTATAAAAACCACTTTGCCACCACCGCCTTTGCCACCGCGCTTTTAAATATCGCCCTGATTTTCGCACTGCTGCTGTTTGCCAATGAGGATAAACTCACCATCGTCTACGCGCTTAGCTATGCCGTCCTCATCGGCGGGGCATTGCAGCTGGTTTTTCATCTTGTTGCGGTGAAAATGCTCGGGCTGTGTCCGCTGCTTCTGGGGGCAGCGCGCTATTTTAAAAAAAAGTACCCGGCGGTGCGAAGCGAGATAACAAGGTTTAACAAAAACTTTATTCCCGCGGTGTGGGGTAATTCAACCGCGCAGATCGCGGCGTTTGTGGATACGTGGCTGGCCAGTTTTCTGGTCTCTGGTACTATCAGTTATCTGTATTATGCCAACCGGGTTTTTCAGCTGCCTTACGCGCTGTTTGCGATCGCGGCTTCGGTTGCGCTGTTTCCGACTGTCACCAGGGCGGTCAAAAACGCCGATGAAGAGAGTGTGAAGCTGTATCTGAATAAAACCTTCTGGATTGTGCTGTATCTGCTTGGGTTTTCCACGCTTGGCGGTTTTGTCTTAAGCCATGAAATCATCTGGCTGCTGTTTGAAAGAGGCGAGTTTGGATCTGCTGACCGGCAGGCGACGGCTGCGGTGTTGCAAATGTATATGATCGGGCTTTTGTTCTTTGGTACGGGCAGACTGTTTTCTACCGTGCTGTATGCGCAAAACAGGCAGGGTAAAGCCGCCAAGATCGCGACGGTTTCGCTGCTTGGCAATATAAGCCTTTCGGTGCTGCTGATTGTTCCCATGGGCGCTTCCGGGCTTGCGCTGGCCAGTTCAGCCGGGGGCTTTATCCTGCTTTTTCTGACGATAAAAGCGGTGGGGTTTTACCGCCTTTTGGATATAATCACACTCAAAAAAGCCGCGTTTTTTGTCGCGGCGATGGCCCTGTTTGGTCTGGGAGTATTTTGGATAAAGGAGTTTGCAGATGGTTTTATATGATGCTAGCAAACGCAAAAAAAGAGTCTTTGAACCCGCACGGGGCCGGGATGTACATATCTACGTCTGCGGTCCGACGGTGTATGATGACGCGCATCTGGGGCACGCCAGAAGTGCGGTAACCTTTGATCTGCTGGTGCGGGTGCTGCGGGCAAAGCACTACAACGTAACCTATGCCAGCAATATTACCGATGTGGATGACAAGATTATCAAAAAAGCTATAGAACAGCAAAGCAGTATCAAAGAGGTAGCCCAAAAGTACACGCAGCGCTATTTTGACCAGATCGGGGCACTGAATGTAGCCAAACCCGACCACGTACCCACGGCTACACAGTCGCTGGAAGCGATCTGGCATATGATAGATGCGCTTTTGGACAAAGGGTTTGCCTACCGTACAAAAAGCGGCGATATCTACTTTGATACCGCCAAAGACAGTGCATACGGCAGCTTGTCAAAAATGCTGGAAGATGCGTTTGCAGTTACAACTTCCGGAGCTGTTGCCGGGGCTGGTGTGGATGTTGGTAAAATTGCAAAGAAAATTCCTGTTGTTGGAAATGTTGGATTAAAGAATTGTACGGAACCACTTGAAGT
>CAYUAC010000084.1:6395-8448 GCA_964442515.1 uncultured Campylobacterales bacterium
CGCGTCCAAAGCAGCAAAGAGAAAAAAGATCCCAGAGACTTTGCGCTGTTTAAAGCAAGTGATGATGCCCACAGCTTTGACAGCCCCTTTGGCAAAGGGCGCCCGGGATGGCATATCGAGTGTTCGGCGATGATTGAGAAACTGTTTGACTCGCATGTGGATATCCACGGCGGCGGGGCGGACCTGCTGTTTCCCCACCATGAAAACGAAGCGGCCCAGAGCCGCTGCTACAGCGGCAAGCAGCTGGCAAATTACTGGGTGCACAACGGTTTTGTTCGTATCGGCGGGGAAAAGATGAGCAAAAGCCTTGGCAACAGCTTTTATCTTAAAGACGCGCTTAAAAGCTACCACGGCGAAGTGATCCGCTTTTATCTGATGGGATCGCACTACCGGCAGGATTTTAATTTCAGCGACCATGACATGGAAGCGGCCAAAAAGCGGCTGGATAAACTCTATCGTTTAAAAAAGCGCCTGCACGGGGGCGGGGCGGCCAAAAAAGCTGAGAAAACGTTTGAAAACGCGGTGATGGAAGCGCTGGAAGATGATCTCAATACCTCTGTGGCACTGGCCGTGATCGATCAGTTTGTGGCCCGAACCAATGAAAAGCTTGACAGTGACAGTCTGGATAAAGGCGCTAAAAAAGCGGCGCTGGCCAATCTGGGGCTGATAGAAAGAGTGCTTGGCATAGGCGCGGCCGATGCTTTTGCCTATTTTCGCTTCGGGCTGGATGAAGCGTTTGTAGCCGAGGTCGAAGGGCTGATAGAAAAACGAAGCCTGGCCAAAAAAGACAAAGATTTTGCCCGTGCCGACGCTATCAGAGACGAATTGAGTGCAAAAGGGATAGCGCTGATGGATACGCCCGAGGGTACGGTATGGGAGAAAAACAGTTAACGCCCTGCGCGGTCTGCAGGCGCGACAAACCCCTGCAGTTTCACCACCTGATCCCCAAAAAGCTGCACAAAAAGCGCGAATTTGCGCTGCGATACGATAAAACATACATGCACACCCACGGTATAGAGGTGTGTTCAGATTGTCACAGACAGATACACCGACTCTTTGATCTGAGTGAACTTGGCAGGTACTACAACACGCTGGATAAACTGCTGGAAACGGATGAAGTGCAGAAATATCTGCGCTATATTGTGAAGAAGAAGTAAGCTTAGAGAATTTTTGACACTGTAACGTTAATATCGGTACAATAAGCCACTTTGTCTGAAAACGGGGGATGTATGGAACTGGTGTATCTGTGGGTTGAGAAATATAAAAATATTGAGAAACAGGGGTTTAATTTTAGCCCGAGGTTTGCGTGTCATTATGATGAAGATAGTAACGAGCTGACTATAGATGAAAAGAAAGATTATGTTGATATTTTCCCTCAAAATATCAATGTGACTGCTATTGTCGGGGAAAATGGCAGTGGGAAGAGTAGTATTGCCGAAAGTTTGATAACCCTGTTGTCTGATCCAAAAGCACAAGGCAACAGAAAGTGTAAAATAGCAGCAATCTATTATGATGGAACTTCCTATCATTGTAAATCATGGAATTGTGATGAATTAAAAGTAAATGGTGTCTTATGCAAAGATATTGGTAGGATGGAAAATTTTACAATGTATTTTAATTATACATTGGATTGTCCTGAAAATGATTGTTCAACAAAGTTTAATAATTATTACCATAAAACAGATAAGTATCAAACGCCTATTTTAATGATTCCCTCAAAGCCTCATGGTAAAGTTGATATCTCAAATATGCAGTATTTGATAAAGCGTCATATGCTTGACTTTACTATACGAAAGGATAAGTCTTTTGCACAGATAGAGAGATTTTTTGTGCCCAAAAAGTTTCGATTGACTGTAAATACCGATAAAATTTATAAAGACCCTGATGAAGAGGGTGCAACTTCAGAAGCACGAGTAGAAACAATTGAAAACACAATATGGAAATACTTAAAAGATGAAAATTTTAACTTTGATAAAAGTTTAAATAAACTTTCTATTGAAGATTTAAAAAAACTAAACCATCTTTATATCATAAAAAAAGCATTTAAGAAGAC
>CAYUAC010000085.1:0-8426 GCA_964442515.1 uncultured Campylobacterales bacterium
CAATCTTTTGCAAGATATTTCTTTGACTTACCTACGGGTAGGCCTGCAGAAATCTTTCACAAAATCTCACCCCGACTTTGCCTTCTATGATCCGTACAGGGTTATTAGAGGTGGCCTATAAATGGATGGGGTATGCGAAGTGTTGTTGTGATCTTTTTAGCTGTATGTTTTGGATGGGCACAGTCGCTGACACAGGTGTCTGTACAGTTTCAGTGGAAACACCAGTTTCAATTTGCGGGATATTACGCCGCAAAAGAGATGGGCTTTTATGAAGACGCGGGTTTTGAGGTCAAACTCAAAGAGTGGGAACAGGGGATCGATATGGTCGATGAGGTTCTTGCAGGCCGGGCCGATTACGCGGTGGCGCGTTCCACCGCGGTGATTGACAAACAAAAAGGCAGCGATATCGTCGCGCTGTTTGCCACTTTCCAGAGTTCGCCGCTGGTGTATCTGACTACACAAGACAGGGGTATTGAAACGCTTGAGGACTTTGAACACAAGCGGGTGATGACAACCAACGACCTGGAAAGAGACGCTTCGCTGATAGCGATGCTAAAATCAAGCGGCGTGGATTTTGATTCGATGCAGATACAAAGCCCCTCTTTTAATATCAATGATCTCATAAAGGGCAGAACCGATATCATCACCAGCTATATCAGCAATGAACCCTTTCAGCTGCAACAAAGAGGGTATGAACCCGTTGTATTTGATCCAAAAGAGTACGGTTTTGACTTTTACAACGATCTTTTGATTACGTCGCAGGATAATATTCAAAACAATCCCCAAAACGTAGCAGCGTTTCGAAAAGCCACGATGAAGGGGTGGGAATACGCTTTTGACAATATTGAACAGATAGCTAAGCTTATTGAGCAAAAATACAACACCCAGAACAAAAGTCTGGAACTGCTTGTGTATGAGGGGAACAAACTCAAAGAGTTGGCATATTACCAAACAGACGTGTTTGGGCATATCGACCGCGACAAGATAAAACGCACCCTGGATGTGTACAAACTCCTGGGCGTGGCAAAAAGCGGTTTTGATTACGACAGTTTTATTTACGGATCCAAAAAATACACGCTGGGACTCAGTGAAAAGCAGCTGCGCTACCTGCGTGAAAAGGAGCGCATCAGAGTTTGCACTAATCCCGATTTTGTTCCCATCGAATTTACGCGCGAAGGCAGGGTGCAGGGGATCTCTATTGATACCCTCAGGCTGCTTGCGTCGATGCTGGATTTAAAGCTTAAGGTTGTCACCACCGGCAGCTGGGTGCAGTCGCAGCAGTATCTGAGGGAAAAAAAGTGCGATCTCCTTCCTTCAGCCAGCGTGACGCCGGGCAGGGAAGAGTTTGCCGTTTTTACCAAACCCTACCTGCATATGGAACTGGCCGTGGTTACCAGAGACGACGCCCCGTTTGTCGGCACAATCGAAACCCTGGAGGATGAAGAGGGAGTGCGCAAAAAAGGTTCGGCCCTGGTAGAACTGCTGGGGGATAAATATCCCGGGTTGAATCTGCATACGTCCAAAACGATCAAAGCGATGTTTGATGAGGTTTCCTCGGGCCGGAGTTATTACACGGTGGCTTCGCTGCCTGTGATTTCACACTATGTGCAAAACTACGGCTATGATAATCTGCAGATTGCGGGGTATCTGCCCTTTGATTATAAAATGTCTATGGCCATAAGAGATGACGATCCCTATCTGCTTGGGCTTTTAAATACCGCCATCGACGCGGCCGGGCAGGACAGGCTGGAAGCAATTCAAAAAGATTGGATCAAACTCTCCATCACCGAAAAAAGCGGGTATACCCATTTTTATAAAACGGTCGGCGTACTGCTGGCGGTGGTTGTCTTTTTTATTATCCACAATCTGCTGCTTCGGCGGCAGAAACAGAAAGTCGTGCGCGCGGTCAAGGAGAAAAACGAATCCTACGAACGTCTCAGGCTCGCTTTGGACCTGGCCAGGATTTATACCTTTGAGTATAACGTCGCCGATAATGAAGTCCTGCTTTGCCAAAAACTGGCCGGGATTCTGACCGTTTCCTCCGGATGCAGCAGGGAGGAGTTTTTCAAAGCGGTACTTACCAGCGAGCAGGACTCCTTTGCGCAGTGCTTTCAAAAAGCGCTCAACAGTTCCGAAGCGATCAAGTGCGATCACAACTTCTTTGACAGGCAGGGGGGCATGGTCTATATGGTGATCAGTTTGAAAACGATCCGTTTCAGTGCCGGGGGCAATGCGATGAAGCTGATCGGTACGCTGCTTGATATGAGTGAGTACAAACAGATGCAGGATGAACTCATCGGGGCTAAAGAGGATGCCGAGGATGCGACCAAGGTCAAATCCAACTTTCTGGCAAATATGAGCCACGAATTGCGGACTCCCTTAAACGCGATAACGGGGATGACTTATCTGCTGCAAAAAGATTGCACCCGGCACAGGGATAAAGAACATATCGAAAAAATCCAGTCGGCTTCCAAGTCACTCATGACCATCATCGACGATATTTTGGATTTCAGCCGGTTAGAAGATGATTCGATGCAGCTGCATCGAAAGGTTTTTAACCTCAAAGAGTTGATTTATTTGCAGTTTGAAAATTTTGATACCCAGATCAAAAGCAAGGGGTTAAAGGTTGAGATCAAATATCCCGCCGCGGTTGAGCAAAATTTTTATGCCGACAGTTACCGTCTTTCGCAGCTGCTGCACAATCTGATCTCAAATGCGGTGAAATTCACCGATGAGGGTAAGATTACGGTGGGAATCGACAAAATCAAAGAGCGTATGTATCAGATCAGCGTCAATGATACCGGTATCGGTATGGATAAGCAGCATTTGGAAACCCTGTTTGATTCCTTTGTCCAGCTTGATGAAAGCAGCAGCCGCAAATACGGGGGAACGGGTATCGGTCTGGCTTTGACCAAGCAGCTGGTGCATCTGATGCACGGATCGATCCATGTGAGTTCACAAAAAGGGTTGGGGACCAGTTTTATCATCCAGCTGCCTCTTGCCCCAAGCGGTAAAAATCCGCAGCCAAAACAGAGTATTTCCCCCGAGCAGCCCACAGGGCAGCCGGAGGTGGAAAAAAGCAGCGACCCGGAGTTTGAAGCGCTGCTTCATGAACTGCTGGCGGGCGTAAACAAAAAACGTCCCGGGCGTTATCAGCCGGTTTTGCAAAAACTGCAAACGTATAAAAAGGACGCATACCAGCAAAAGGTTTATGAACGTATTGAACTGTTTTTACAGCGCTACGATTTTAAAAAGACGATCGATGAGATCGAAAAAGCGCTGCGGGAGTAAAGCCGGATTACGAGAGAGCCTTCGCTTTGTACTCAAGCTTTTTTTCCAGCCAGAACGTAGCAAAAGGAAGCAGCGAGGCGACAAAAGCGATGAGGTTGAAACCTATCTTCCAACGGTAGGCAAACGCACTTTGCATCAGCAGGATGATAAAAGCGATAAACAGGATACCGTGGCCCATTCCGACCATCTTCACCAGCGCGGGTTCACCCATCAGGTATTTAACGGGCATGGCCACAAACAGCAGCAGCAGATAAGAGATTCCTTCTAAAAACGCGATCACGCGAAACCTGTTGATTGGAAGCATTTAAAACCTTTTTGGCGCAATTATAATAAAATAAGACTTAATCCCATCACAAACATTCCCGCGGTAATACCGGCGATAGTGGTATGGGCGTTGCCGTATACCCTGGCTGAGGGCAGCAGTTCGTCAAAAGAGATATAGATCATGATACCCGCAACCATCGCAAAAACGATACCGAGCGTGGCTTCTCCCATAAAGGGATAGAGAATAAAAAAGCCCACGATCGCGCCTACGGGTTCGGCAAGACCCGAGCCGGCGGCATAGAAAAAGGCTTTTTTCCTGTCTTCGGTGGCGTGGTAAATGGGCAGGGAGACCGCCATGCCTTCTGGAATATTGTGAATGGCGATGGCAAGGGCGATTGTCAAGCCGATGGTGATATCATCCAGGCTGGCTACAAAGGTGGCAAAACCTTCGGGAAAGTTGTGGATCGTAATAGCCAAAGCCGTAAACAATCCCGTACGGTGCAGAGAGTTTTTCAATACGGAGTGTTCTGTGTTTTCGCGCAGTACCGAAAGTTCGCCGCTGCTTTTTGGTTCGTGGGGGTTGACGTCTTCGGGGATCATTTTGTCAATAAGCGCGCTAAGTCCGATGCCGGCAAAAAAGAGTAAAAAAACAAGAGCCTGGGCGTTTTGATCGCTATAACCCATACTTGCAAAACTCTCCTGTGATTTTGGCAGAATCTCCATAAAAGAGACATAGATCATCACCCCGGCTGAAAAGCCAAGGCCGATAGATAAAAACGTGTAGCTTTTGTTTTTGGAGAAAAAAGCGATCACGGCCCCAAAAGCGGTGCTTAGCCCCGCAAACAGGGTTAAAGAAAAGGCCAGGGCGTAATCGCTGAAGGTGACTTCGGCCAAACTCAGCCTACCGTTACGTCATCGCAGCGTTTTTTGAAATACTCTTTGTCTACGCCGCACAGCGGGCATTTGGCAGGAGCTTTTTTGCCCCGGTGGATATGGCCGCAGACTTCGCAGACGTACTCTTCCTCCTGGCTGCTGTCAAAAAAACCGTCATCAATCAGTGCCTGCTTGAGCGCGAGGTAGTGGGCTTCGTGTTCGACTTCGACCTTGCCGATGGCTTTGAGCATCCGCGCAACCGTTTTGAAGCCTTCGTCTTTGGCGATGGCTTCAAATTCGGGGTACATGATTTCGTGTTCGTATTTTTCGCCGTCTGCGGCGTATTGCAGATTTTTTCGGGTCGTATCCAGTTCTACGTCTTTGGTGAGTTTGTTGTACTCTTTAAACTCAGCCATTGCGTGGTACTTTTCATTATCCGCAGCTTCCTGGAAAAAGCGCGAAATGGCGTGGTAGCCTTCCTCATACGCTTTGTCGGCAAAAAATTCATATTTGTTTCTTGCCATCGATTCGCCCGCAAAGGCTTTGAGCAGGTTGACTGCCGTAAGCGTTTCTGTCGTGCATTCCATCTCCTGACCGCAGCACACAAGCGTGCCGCCTCCCACTTCCTGGACTTCAACGATATTGCCGCATTTGTTGCACCGGTAGCTTTGGTATTTTTGCATGATTTGCCTTTGCCTGTTTTTGCAATAGTGTAATATAAAAACAGTTAAAGAAAGCTAAACACCGCTTGTCTAAACGGTGTTTGCGGGGGATTTACTTGTAGTTTTTGATCGCTTGGTCAAGCAGTTTTGTGGCCTCGGCTTTGTTTTTGTACTCTTTGACCTTGACCCATTTGTTTGGTTCTAACATTTTATACGTTTCAAAGAAGTTTTTGATCTTTTTCAGCGTATGTTCGGGGAAATCCTCAATATCCTGGATGTGATCGAACGTGGGATCAAGCTTGCTGACGGGAACGGCCAGCAGTTTTTCATCCATGCCCGCTTCATCTTCCATCACTAACACGCCCACAAGCCGGCATTTGATAAAGCTGCCTGCCTGCAGCGGATACTCGGTGACGATCATAATGTCTGCCGGATCGCCGTCATCGGCAAGCGTATTAGCCACAAATCCGTAGTTTGCCGGATAATACATCGCCGAATACATGACACGGTCGACTTCCACCGCGCCGCTTTCTTTGTCCACTTCGTATTTGATGTTTGAACCGTAGGGGATTTCGATGATCGCTTTGACCTTGTCGGGATTTTCTCCGCATCCGATCTTTTCAATATTCATAACTGTCCTTTGGTGAAGATTTTTGAGATTTCACCCGCTGTTCCTGTGAACGGGGTACTATTTTGGCGCTGTACTTCAGATAGGTCTGCCACGGCTTATGATGGCTTGTTCTGCCTCTTTTGTACAGTTCAAAACTCACCGCGGCGTTGATAAAGCCCTTGATTGTAAAGCTGAGCGGGTCGTTGTCTTTTTTGAGCCTGTGCCACAGGGGTTCTAAGGTTTCATGGGCTTGAAAAAACTCCCCTTTTTCTATCAGCGCTTCAAAGCGCCGGTACAGGCGGGTCTTATCCGCGGACTCTGGCATCTTCGTAGGTGATGACAAATACCGCACCCTCTCCGGAGTTGTAAACACTGAGGCGTTCGTGCATATTTTGTTCAATGATCATTTTTGACATATACAGCCCCATACCCGTACCGTTTTTTTCGTTTTTGGTCGTAAAGTAGGGTTCAAATATCTTTTCTAAAATCTCCTCTTGAATGCCGCCCGCGTTATCGGCGATTTGCAAACTGTTTTGCCCGCACGTCACGGTGATACGGCCGTTTTGGACCTGCTGCTGCAAAATGGCGTCTTTGGCGTTGTTGATGATGTTTAAAAGTACCTGCTGAAACTCGCTTTTATACCCAAGCAGGATTATATCCGTGTTGCAGTCAACCTCAAGCGTGATATTGTGGTTTTTCAGCTGGGCTTCCAGGATGCCTTCGGTATTGGCGATGGTATCTTGCAGCGAAAATTCGCTTTTTGTTTTATCAACCCTGAAAAAGCTTCTGAAATCATCGATGGTTTTACTCATGAATTTGATCGTTTTGGTCTGCCTGGCGATAAACTGATTAATAAAGGCTTCATCGATCAACCCTTCCTCGTAATCATCTTCTAAGTTTTGAATATTGATATTCAGCGCGTTTAGCGGCTGCCTCCACTGGTGGGCGATGGCCCCGATCATTTCTCCCATAGCTGCAAGCTTGGCCTGCTGGGCGATGAAGCGGTCTTTTTTCATATTTTTGCCCACTTCGAATTTGACCTTGGTTTCTAAATTTTTATTCAACTGTCTCAGCGCGTTTCTTGTACGCAGTTCACGGTAGATAAAAACGACCAAAAACAAAACCAGCAGCGTTATGGAGATATAGATCGCGTAAAAGGTGCGCTTGGTAGCGGCGATATAATCGCTGCTTTGCGCAAAGACGCTGTAGCCAACGACCTTTTCGGTGATGGGGTTGGTAACGGGAATAACGTTCATAATGGTGTTTTGTCCGCATACGCTGATGCTGAAAGCTTTTTTATCCCTGCGGTTTTGAAACCGCTCTTGCAGCATATTGATGCTTTTTTGGCAAAAATGGGTGTTTTGCCGGGTGTTTTTGAGTGTGTTGTGCAGCGATTTTTGATATAAAAATCCCGCAACCGGGCTTTGGATATAGTTTTGCCGCTCATCGCTTTGCAGCTTTTTTGCAACGGTGTCTTCTTCGATGAAAAAGGCGCCTTTGCGGTCAAAGGTTTCAATCAACGGCTTCATCAGCGAATAAATGTCAAAACTGATCTCCACGCTTGCAAGAAACTGCCCGTCATAAAACAGCGGAAAGACAAAGCGGTAGCCGTTGTATATTCGCCCCTCTTCAAAGCCTTCAATAAAGCGCTGGTTTTTACTGATCCAGGAAACGGTGTCGCGGTAGTTGTCAAGCAGGTCGGAGTGTTTGTCGGGCCTGTGCATACGCAGAAAGCTTTGGGTGTTTGGCAGATGAAAATGCAGCTGTTTGATATTGTAGGATACAAAGCGGATATATTTGTCATTAAGATGCTCGTGCAGTGTTTCTCTGGCGGCGTCGGGGTCTTTGTGGCGCCCGGCGATGATCTTTTTGACCCGGTTTGTGTTGACAGCCGTGTCAAAGATGTTTTGGGCCAGGTGCCTGTGCCTGTCCTGGGCCATATTGTACAGTTTTTGGGTCGTGTCGGCGTTTTGTTCCAAAAAGCGCTCGATCTTGTTTTGGATATATGCGTGATACAGGATATAAAACAGGGCGGCAAACAGGACAAAGAAAAGGCCAAGGCCCAGCGTGAGGCGGTGTTTATACGAACGCTTTGACAGCGAAGCGCTCAGGCGCTTTTTATCCAGCAGCAGCACGTACAGCAGCAGCAAAAACAGGACAACGGCAAACGAATACAGCGTCAGGACATTTTTCGTGTTTTGCAGGCCGGCTTTGTCTATACCGTCTAAGGGGGCAAATGCAAAGTAATACCCCAGATCCGAACCGTTAGCGTTTGGAATATGGGAAACGCTTAGCAGGTAATCATCCACAATAAAATAGGGTTTGTCAGAAGCGGCAAATTCTTCCATACTGTCCTGATCCAGCAGGTCAAGCAGCTGCTGCGGCGCATCCAGGTTGGCTACGTAGTAATCTTGTATAAACGTTTCGGTAAAGGGACGGGAGAGGTGGTCTTTGTAGCGTTTGTGGGCTAAAACGACCGAGCGGTATCCCTTTTGCTGCAGCTGCCTGTCGATGGAATTAAAATGGGTAATGATTTCAAATATTCCCAGAAAATCTCCTTTGTCGTAAATGGGAACCATCGATTTAAATGTCATATCAAAGCGGCCTACGCTGATTGTGGATTTGATGCGCGGGTTTTGCAGGAAATCCTTGACATCGGCGCGCACGTCACGGACATTGTCGCCGGTGAGTTTGCTCCAGCTTCGCTGCCTGCTGTATCCCTCCTT
>CAYUAC010000086.1:0-8308 GCA_964442515.1 uncultured Campylobacterales bacterium
AGGCGTGGCCCAGGGCCTGGACCAGCGCGTCCTGGCCCACCAGCTCGTCGAGGCCGCGGGCGCCCAACGAGGCGAGCAGCGTCCGTACCTGGGCGGCCACGAAGGTGAGGAAGCGCACCACGTGCTCGGGCTCGCCGGCGTAGCGGGCGCGAAGGTCCTCGCGCTGCGTGGCGGTGACATGGGGCATCATCCCGGAATGGTGGACCTGCACGCTGGCCCCGATCTCGCCCCGAAACTCGCCGGTGACAAGCAGTGCCTGCAAAATGATCAGCGATAAAAACAGCAAGAGCGAAGAGATGAAACGCTCTGCGGATTTGAGATCAAAACGGCTGAGTCTGTAGATAAAATACAGCGGAATCAAAAGCAGCAGAAAGTTAAAAAAGGCAAAATAGCCAAAATACTGCCTGTTGTAAGCGGCAATAATCTGCCCGTAGTTACCCACTAAACTCGTATCGGCCACAAACGTGGCATAGGTGACAAACAGAACCAGAATCGTAGCAATGATCGAAAAAACTTTGTAATAAATAGCGCAGCCTTTTTTAAGCCTTATTATACCACATTGACTTTAGAGGTAATTGACCAGTGACAGCTGCTGGACTCTGGCCACTGAAGAAGCCATCGCCTGGTAGTTCAGCTGCAGCTGCTGCAGCTTCATCGCCGCTTCCCCGTAATCCACGTCGATCGTTTCAGACCGAAGGGTCTGGGTGTGGACCTCCAGCGTTTCGTTTCTGCTGATCTGGTAATCAAAACTTTGTGAAACCGCGCCGATTTCGGTGTGTTTCCTGACCGTGTGGTCATGGATATGATCAACCTGATCAAGCAGATTTTGGATGCCCACGCTTCTGCTCATTTCTTCATCGGAACCGTCCGGACGCTGAAAGCCGTTTTCCACCGCTTCGATCGCGTCGTCAAGGACTTTGAACATATCTACGTGCACGTCATCCACTGTCAGGGCGTTGTTGGACATGAAGCTGAGTTTTGATCCCTCTTTGGGTGTAGCGCTGAAATCGTTTTCATCATCTTGATACATGCTAAAACGCATCTGTGTATCGGTGGTGGTTTTATCCTTGATGCTAAGCTGACCCGAATCGTTGATGAAGACGTCGGCTTTGCTGTCCGCATCGTCAACTCTGTCAAAATAATCTCCCGCACCAGTAGGGATTTCATCGGTCATAAGCATTCCGACTGTATCCTGTAGCTGTTTGTACGTCATGTCATTTGGTGATGTATTACTGCCATCATGTGAACGCACGGAAAATGTTGTACCGTCGTCCCGCTCTACTTCGACACCGCTTGGATCAAATATAATCCTGGCAGAGCGGTCAACTCCTCCTATCTCAGTATAGTCAAGATCAAAAGATGTACCTTCAACATCGCCGTTACTGGCCACTTCCGAAAGTTTGGTACTCTCAGTAGCAAATTCATTGTTTGCGCTGATGACCTGGGCGACATTGGATGTCAGGGTATTGTCTTTTTTCTCAAAGCCCGCGGTTTGCATTGAGGCGTAACTGTTTTGAAAGCCCTCAACAGCGGTACCTCCCCCGTCCTGTGTTTCCATGTTCAGCGTAAAATTTCCCCCGTCAGTATTATCCGTAACATGGATTTGGCCGCTGTCGCCGATTCTTGCTTCGACATCGCCAAATTGGTTTTCTATCTCATCCAAAAGATCGCTGACCGTGTTGCCGGCAATCCCGACTGTTCCTGAAGCGCCGGCACCTGCCGTATCGGTACCATTCAGGGCGATTTGGGTTGCATCCTGGGGAAAAATATCGCTTAAATCCGTATTGGGTCCCGCGGCGCCGTCACTATTTCGCAGTTGGGTATTTAGCGCAAAATTTTCCGGTTTATATTTATCCTGTGACGCGCTGACGCTTTCTAATGTCGGGGCCATTGGATACGGACTTTTGACATATTGCTTGATGTCTGCACCGCTGTTGATAAGGGTTTTGATATCAGGTTCGGACTGTGAAGAGCTGACCATGTGAAAGTCAAGTTTACTGCTGCCTTGCTGCAGATCTTCGATTTCGATGCGGCCTTTGTTGAGGCCGACATCGACGACTTTATTGCTGCTGGTATTGCCGTAAGCCTGGCCGATCTTTTCAAGCAGTGATCCTACGGTGATGTCCGTGTCTACATCGATGCGTTCTTTAAAGGTTTCGCCGCTGCTTTTAGTGCCTGAGACATAAAAGGAATGATTTTCGGGTGTCGTGTCATTATCGTCATCGCCCACGAGTTCGCGGATAGTGTCGCCTGCTGTTATGTAGTTTTCTTTTGAATCGTCGTTGGCTTCTTCGCCGGCGTTCATGACATTGGGATGCAGCTCGGCCTGGTTGTGCAGGACGACGTTTGATGTAATTTTTTTGCTGTAATCCTCATCCTGTCCCAAAAAAAGTTCCGATCCGGGGATGTTGTAAGCCGATTTGATATTTGATCCCGTCAGGGCACTCATCTTTTTATCGTTGCCCACGTATGTACCGTCTTCTTTGATCGGTTTTTGCGATACGGCCGATCCGCCAAAGAGGTGTTCTCCGTTGACGCTGGTGTTTGAAAGGTTCATCATATGGTCTTTGAGCGATTTTAACTCTGTGGCGATCGCGCCGAAGCTGGTATGGCTGTGTTCTTCATTGGCGGCATAGATGAGTCTGTTTTTAAAACGGTCCATGGTTTTTGTCATATCATTGAGCGCGGTATCTGTGTGATTGGCAAATTTTTGGGCAGAGTTCATATTGGACGTGGTTTGTTTGAGGGTGTTGATCTCCTGATCAAGCCGCAGTGTATTGATAAATGCGGTGGGGTCTTCGTTGCCAAACTTGATCTTTTGGCCTGAACTGAGCTGTTCTAATACATCGTTAAGGTTGGATTTGACTTTTTGCTGATTGTTTTGATAATTAAAATATTTAAATGATTCGGTAACTCTCATTTTTCCATTCCTCTGTGTCTGCCCGTTATTTGTAAAATACAAGCAAAAAGAATTCCAAGATTCTCTTTCCTGCCGCTATCTGAACTATAAATCGGTATTTTGGCAAAAAAATGTAATTTTCTTGAAATTTGTAGCAAAAAAGTGTAGAATTTACCAAGCTTAAATTTTAAAGCCACAAACACAAAAGGATTTGCAATGAAAAAAGCTGAATTTGTCGAAAAGATGGCGCAAAAAGCGGGATTGTCCAAAAAAGACGCTGAAGTTGCGTTAAACGCGACGCTTGACACGATAGAAGATACGCTTGTCAAAGGCGACAGTATCAATTTTATCGGGTTTGGCGGATTTAGCACCGCAAAAAGAGCCGCAAGAAAAGCAAAAGTGCCCGGTACGGATAAGGTCGTAGACGTCCCCGAAACAAGAGCGGTAAAATTCAAAGTCGGCAAAAAGCTCAAAGACGCCGTGTCAAAATAAGTTCTTTTTAATCTTGTTTTAGTACAATTTCACCACTTTTAAGATACTCCAAAACGCCCGGATGGTGAAATTGGTAGACACGTTAGACTCAAAATCTGATGAGCTTTGCTCGTGCCGGTTCAAATCCGGCTCCGGGTACCACCTGAAATAGGGACTTTCAAGCATTTTATTTCAAAGATCAATTTTATAAAGGTACGTCATAGGGTACGGTTTTGGTTATAGTTTGTGGTCCTTTTCGTACTTTCTGCCTACTTTAAAGATTACATAAATAGCTAGTTGGAACGCAATCATCCCTACCAACACAGCCGTTGCTATATTCATCATCTCTCCTTTTGCTGGTTATCTTTTGATTCCAAAAAAGCGAAGATGGCAATCGCAAGAGAAATGCCCACGCCAACATAGTTAAAATCTTCTAGCATGCATTTTCCTTTTTATCTTTATTTTGGACTTTATATAATTTCAAAATCATTTCCAGCTCATCGGGATCTTCAATCCCAAGCTCTCGACAAATTCCACCTAAAAGCACTGTTTTGTATTTTTCGGGTGCCGTTCTTTTCATGTGGCTAATTGTCTGGTTGCTTTTCCGGCCAAACCATTTACCCAACCGTTCATTACTAATTTTCATTTTCAAACCTTTTTTTGATTTATTATATCATGTTACACATATATTTGTACTTAGCTTCTAGCATAAAAGCTGTTTGATAGATCTTGTTTTGTGGCAACATCAAATCGCCGCTATCGCGGCGAGGCTGCGGTGAGGTTATCAAGGACGAGGGTGTTTTAGGTGATTTAAAGTTACAAAAGAATTTGTAAATTCATTGCAGACTTACCCTTATATGTGTAATAAACACTTGCACTTACAAATATTTTTGGTATAATATATACTGAATAAACACAAAAAGGAGATGAAATGTTAAAAATTTTTTGGTTTGTTTTAGGGGTCGCAATCAGTATCTATTTTATTGATTTTGGCCTTTTTGGTGAGGGCATTCAAAGAGATTATTTTGAAATTTTTGTACCAATGTTTCAAAAAGCAAGTTTTGCGTTTGCCGCGATAGCAGGGGCTATGCATTTTGGTTTTGGCTTTGAGTAGTGAAAGGTGAAATATGAAATTTATTAAATCGTTGGTAATTGGCGTTTTGATGGCTTTCCCGATCTTTTATACTTATCATGCCATAAACAGTGATGGGCATACAGCTGTCGAAAAAATTAATTATGCGACAGATATTGTTTTACAGTCAAAAAAAGATTTTTTGGAAGAGCTGTCGCATGAATGAGGGGCAAAGATTTACTTTGCCTATGCCGTCGCCGTCCGGGGTGTGTAGAGACGAGGGCCGCTTTTTTTAGAACTTTCATAAATATCCTTTTTATATTCATTTTAAGCGGCCCTCTTTTGTATGCATAAAAAAAAGGGGGAGGGAATATATGTTTAGAATTTTTACGATTTCGAAGATCTTAAAGATTTCGTTGATTGGTTTGATAATAACATTTTTTGTTATCGATTATTCATTTTGGCCGTTTTTTGAGTTGGTTATCTCTTTTGTGGTGGCGGTGTTGTTTGGACTTAGTATACTATTTCATTTTTGGGCGATTTTATCAAAACCCAATTATGTATTGGAGTTTGAATAGATCCCCAGTTCCGATCGCTCCGGGGCGATCGGTTGGACTGCTAAGCAGTCCAATTTAGGGTGAAACGGTGCAGTGGCTCCGTTTTTCGTCCTCTGTAGTAGGTAGACACCTGACGCATGTTATGCGCAGGTGGCCGGTGGCCCCCATTTTAGGGCGTTTGTGGCCTTTTCAGGTGCGCATTGCTTTGTAGCTTTTGGTAGCACCATAGCTTATAAACTCCTATTACAGGGCATGTTTGGTCATACCGCAAAAACGCCCATGTTGTAGAAACATTGTTAGTTTACTTGTTTTATATTGTCAGTTTATAGTAATGATATTGTGCAACATTGTTAATGCATTGTAGACATGTGATATAATATTGTCAATAAATTGTTATCTTATTGTAAAAGGGTTATTATGAGTTTAAAAGCAGCAGTGCAAAAAATTAGCGAAAAAAAACGATCTTCTGTTTTTGATCGTTACAAGAAAGATATTTTAGAATCGATTGAAGAGGGCTACTCTCAACGCAGTATCATAGAAGCATTGATTAGTATTAATGGAGTTAGTAAGGGGTTGACCCAACAAAACCTTAGTCAATGGCTAAAACGCCAAAACTCAAAACCCGCTGCATCTGCTGGACCCATTGAAAAAACTACCAAAAAGGCGGATAAAAAAGACGAAGACGAGGTTTCTAAGGGTGATGATGAGCCGGCCGCTGCCAAGCCAAAATCACAAGCTGATGAATGGCTTGAGATCATCGCTAAGAATGCTAATGATGACGACAGCAGCGGCGATGACGGAATATCGCGCATTTCATCACCCGATGACCTTTGGAAATTGCGCACTAATTAAAAACTCCCCGAACCATTTCTAACTACTAACAACGACTCGCTCTCAAAACTCCTTTTTTGTGTATATGAGTAAACACACATTAAGGAGCAAATATGCAAAATTTACAAGATTCTTTATTTCCCGACGTTGATTTGGAAATAGCGCTTTTAACAAAAGCGCAGAGTGCGTCTATCGATTTGTTTAAACTACAAAACAAACCTTACAAACCGTCTTCAAAAGCAGAGATTAATATGTTTAAAGAGACGTATTGTGGTACATGTTCAAAAGATCCGTGCAAGTGTGATGATTATTTTGCGCTTTGCAGCGCTGTTGACGGCGGCATTAATGAAAATATTGTCATACATGATGACCGCGTTTATTGTACAAATCATAGCTACTTTTCTCTTCCAGAATAAGCACTATTGTGTATATGTATGAAACTTCATAAAAAAGGATGAGAAATGAGCATAACTTCAAACATTGCTGGTTTTCACGTTCAAATGGTGCGAAAAATCGCAGATGAGAACAACCTAACCGGCTTTGATCGAGATAAACATTTTCTGATGTTTGGGAACGCGTTGGCAAACGCTGCAAAAGAGATCGTAACGATCGATGACTTTTACGAGTTTGTCGAAAAATACAAAAAATTTAATCAATTAGACTAAAGGAGAGATGATGTTACATATTGTGATCAATACAAAAGGTGGTGTTGGCAAGAGTACGGTTGCAAGCCAATTTTTGACTGCTTATGCATCTTATAAGCAAGACGGCAAAAATAAGGTAAGCTATGCGGAGATTGACGATCAAAACCAAAACCTCAAAAATCTTGAAAACTCGGAGATCGTCGCGGGTCAAATGATTGATACGGAAATGATCGATTATGCGCTTACTGAGATTGCAATCGGGCGCGATGATATGGTCGTAGACGTGGGCGGCAACATAACCGCAGCCAATACGCTAAAAGCCCTCGCGGACCAGGGTGGCATGTTTAACGGTGCTGTTTATTACGTACCTGTTTTGGATAGCAAACAGGATATGCAAAACGCCAGTGATACCATTAGTCAGATCCGTGATTTTGAACCGGATGCCCATATATTTTTGGTTTTAAATCGTTGTATCAACCGCGATCATGCTGCGCTTACGGCTGATCAGTTTGCTTTCATCAAAGGCAAGCCGGAGCTGGATATTGCGCCCATGAAGCTTGATAAAAATATAACTGTTATTGGTTTAAATAGCAATTCTGCTTATAACCTGATAGGTCTTTTGAAAAAGACAGTCGTTGAGGTTTCAAATGGCAATTTCGATGAGCAGTTGCGCGAAGTTGTCGCGAAATCGCGATCTGGCGATGCGGCCAGTCAAAAAGTTGCAAAGCGTTTAATGACGCTAAAAAGGTTATCGGTTCAATGCAAAAAAATCTTGACAGACGAGTATGCACCTCTTTTTAAAGAGATCGATAAAGTGATTTCAAAAAAGGATCAAAAATGATGTTTGACAAAGAGACTTTGGAGCTGGTCATCATCGGCTCGATGGTGGGCCTTGCTTTGATAATTTTACTTGCCTCGATTGAGAGGATCGTTGCTTTTAAATTGATTTCTAAAAAATTAGATCAATACCAAATGCGTGAGGAACTGGAGATTGAGCTCAACTCAAAGATGACGGTTTTGTACACAATCGCAACAAATACGGTTTATTTGGGCTTGTTGGGCACTGTCGGCGGCGTGATCCTGGCACTTGACCAGGGAGCCGGTGACAAAGAGATTTTAATGCAGTCAATGAGTTATGCGTTGGTAGCAACCGCCGCGGCTTTGGTCGTATCTATTCCGTCCACCATTGCGTATAACTTTTTGGCGGCCAAAATCGACAAAATACTTTTAACATGGGATCAGCATTATGGCTACGAAAAAAGTTAATTCGCTGAACGTGGTGCCCTTGATCGATATTCTGCTAGTTTTGTTTGTTGTAGTCATGGCTATCGCCTCTTTTGAAAATAAAGAGGCAAGCCAAAAGGCGGTTAAAATTGGAGAATTGAAAAAGCAGCATAAAGAGGAGGTGGCTGATCTTAAAGCGCAGAACAAAGAAAAGCTGCAGGAAATTGAAGATGAGCTTACTGCTGCTGATCAGCAAGTGAAGCAGCTTAAAAAGGATGCTGCCGATTCGGCAAAGATTGATAAAATGCAGGAAAAGTTGGAAAACTGGAAGCAAAAAGCCAAAAGTTGGCAATACTCTATCAAATTTAGGATTAAAAAAGATGGGCAAATAGAACTTGTCAACGGTGCCGTAATAGATCATAGCATGTTATTTCGTATATTATCGGTGCTTAGTAATCGAAATTTTATATATGATTATGCTGAAACAGCAGATGCGAAAAAAGTAAGAGACAATATAGTGCGTTTTGCTCAAGATAATTTCAATCTTCAATTAAATCGCTGCAGATCACTTCGTAGACTACCTTGCGCTGCCGGGTGGGGCGCAAGCCCG
>CAYUAC010000087.1:0-8257 GCA_964442515.1 uncultured Campylobacterales bacterium
GCCCTCCGGGTCTTTGTTTTCAACCTCGGGATCAAACGCCGCTTTGGGCTGCGGGGGCTGCTTTTTGGGTTTTGCAGGCTTGGGAGCAGGCAGCTGGGTCAGATCGATCTGCATGGCATCTTTTTTGGGTTCCTGCTCTTTTTGTGCAGCCGCAAACAGCAGCAATGCCCACAGCAGCAGCACATACAGCAACAACGCGATACCAAAAGAAACCAGCCGCAGTGAGATAGCGTTATCCTTCAGCTTCTCTTGGCGTAAAAAGCTTTTTTAAACGCCGCGAATTTATCCTGCATGATCGCTTCACGCATCTGTTTCATCAGATCCAGGTAATAATACAGGTTATGAATCGATGCCAGCCGAAAATACGTAATCTCCTTAGCCCGGATCAAGTGGTTAAGATACGCTTTGGAGTAGTTTTGGCACACCATGCATCCACACTGCGGATCCAGGGGTTCATAATCGTTTTTATAGCGCGCGGCTTTGATGCTGACCTTGCCGTAGCCGGTAAAAAGCGTGCCGTTGCGCGCGTTTCTGGTAGGCATCACGCAATCAAACATATCCACGCCCCGCTGCACGTTTTCGACCAGATCCTCAGGCGTCCCCACGCCCATGAGATAGCGGGGTTTGTCTTTTGGCATAAAGGGCGTGGTGTATTCGACGGTATCATACATCTGCGTATTCTCCTCGCCTACGCTCAGCCCTCCGATGGCAAAGCCGTCATAGTCCTGCAGCGCGCACAGGTCACTTGCGGAACGTTTGCGAAACTCTTTATCGACGCCGCCCTGGATAATGGCGAAGATATTTTGATCTTTGCCTATCCCTTCGCTTTGCTTTTGCCTGTGATAAGCAATCGATTCTTTGGCCCAGCGCGTGGTTTTGTCAATAGAATCTTTGATGCGCTCACGCGTTGCGGGCAGTGCCGGCAGATCATCAAGTATCATCATGATATCACTGCCAAGATCGTACTGGATATCCAGCACCCTGCTTGGCGTAAAAAGATGCTTACTGCCGTCAATATGGCTGGCAAATTCGATACCGTAATCAAACATCTTTGTTTTAGCGTTGAGACTGAACGCCTGAAAGCCGCCGCTGTCGGTTAAAAAGCTTTTGTCAAACCCGCTGAATCCGTGCAGACCGCCGGCGTCTTTGATAATCTTACTGCCCGGACGCAGGTAGGTATGGTAGGTATTGGCTAAAATAATACTTGGATCAATATACTGCTTAAGATCCAGCGTATCCACGGCTTTGACCGCCGCCGCGGTGCCAACGGGCATAAAAACGGGGGTTTGGATGATTGAATGCGCGGTTTGAATGGTGCACGCTCTGGCGTCACCGTCGGTATGGTCTATGCTAAATTTCACTGCTGTGCTGCCTTTATGGTAAAATGTCAATATATTTAAAGATGTAAAATTATACAACAAAAGTGGCAAGCGGCACTTGATTGAGGTGGCATGAGAGAGATCTTGGTATTGGCTGACGGTATCGTGGCCAAAACATTTATCAACTGGCTGGAAAAAAACAGAATCGTTGAGAATAAATTTACCGTCGTTTATTACAACGACGCACTCAAAAACGATAATAAAAATATCGATTTTGTCAAATTCGATCCCACCAGCTACGTCAAACTTGCCACCCTCCTTGGCAAAAAGTTTTCGGACATTTTTGTCATCATGGCCAACAAAACCGACTGCAAAGCCGTATACGACAATATCCGCTATGTTGATGACAAAGTCCATATTGTCATGTATGACAAATGGGGTTTTGAAATCGATGATACCAATCTGCTGCGGCTGGACGGCAACGAACTGCTGGCCAACCACCTTTTTGACCAGATACCAAATGTTCCCGTTTACGCCAAGAACGTCGGTCTGGGCCAGGGTGAGATCATGGAAGTGCTGGTGCCCCTTGGCAGCAGTTATTCCTACCGCTATATCGGCTCGGTCCAGCAGCGTAAGTTTACAATTGCTGCTTTGTACCGAAACTCCAAGCTACTGCTTGCTAAAAACAATATGATCATCAAGCCAAACGATACGCTTTTGATTATCGGTAAACCGAAGGTTTTAGAAAACGTTTTTTACGCCATCAAGCAAAAGGGCGGACAGTTTCCGGCACCATACGGCAAGGATATCTACCTGATTTTGGATATGAACAGGGATTACAAAGACCTCTTTTCACTGCTGCAACAGGCACTGTACCTGAAAAACAAGTTTGAGACAAAACTCATTATCCGCACGCTTAATATTTCAAAATTAAAGTTTTTAAACGAACTCAAAGAGTACTCCAGCCAAAGCGTGGAACTGCTGTTTGATTACAGGGACAACAGTTTTGACAAACTCATCCAAAACGACCTGAGTACATACAATCTGGGGCTGGTCTGTATTGATAAAAAAAGCTTTGCCAAACATATCAGCTATCTGCACAAAATAAACAAACCCGTCTACAGAAGCGGCGATTTTGAACTCAGCGCCATTGACGCGGCCGCTGCCATCATGACCGACGAATACGATATGGAAACGATTTCAACAACCGTTTTTGATATCGCCGACAAGCTTGATTTGGTGATCAATCTGTATGATTACGATCCCGAGGGAGATTTTAAAAGCACCAACTTTACCGTAGAACACTTTGAAGCCCTGGCCAACGTCCACAGCAGGAAGCTGCACGTCACCAGAGATGCCAAAAACCCGATTCTGGCCCTGCGCGAACAGGATGCGCATTTTCAGGTGCTGCCTTTTTCCAAAAACCTGCTGAAAAGCTCCTTTTTGAAACTTTTTTCAACCAATATCAAAGACTTCTTTTTAACGCTGAAAAAACACCCGCAGATTTTTATACCCATCGAAGAAAAAAACGGGGATTAAGCCCTTTTTTTCCTGGTGCCAAAGACGACGACCCACCCTATTACAGCTGAGATAAAAAGCGCGCCAAAGACCATAAAAAGGGTTTTGATATCACTGATCTTGGAACCAAAATACGCAAGAATATACACGCGGATAAAACTGACAAAAAACGTAATCGTTACAAATTTTTTCAAATTGATCCCGATAACACCCGCGGCGTATGAGATAATGTCAGATGGGTTGTAAGGCAGTACCCGCACCAGCAGGATCGGCGTTTCCACCTCGTGCAACCTGGCAATAACGCGTTGTACCTTCTCTTTTTGAAACGTTTTTTCAAACCCTTTGTGGATAAAGCGGCCTATAAAATATACCAGTACGCCGCCCACAAACAGTCCTGCCCCCGCAACCGCCGTAGTCGTCCATACGCCGTGAAACTTTGCTGAAAAGACAACGACAATTTCAGCGGGGATAGGCGGGATGATCACCTGCGCGACCATCACCGCAAACAAAATCAGCAGTTCAAGCATATCAGTTCAGCGAAGCCGTCTGATACAGCTTCATCAGATTCATATAAAAATCCTTATCGTTTTGCTTTTCCAGCAACCCGGTTTTTGGCATGATGTCGTAATAAAGCTTTTGCATATCTTTAAAACGGTTTGGAAACAGCGAACTCAGTATCAGAGCCGATATTTCGCTTCGAACCAGCACCGCCGGGGGCATAATCCCCATGCGGATCAGCTGCAATATCGAATCGGAGTGGTAACTGATATGGTGGTGGTGGCCGTGCGGGCACGTTTTGGCACTGATAAGGGTTTTGCAGATTTCGCAGTAGGAAAACTCATCAAGGGTTTTGATATCGATATCGATCCCGCTGACACGGTCAAAGATGGAGTGAAACTCGTTTTTATCGTAATACACTCCAAGCCCCGCGTGGTTGATACCCGTTATAATCTCATCGCAGCCGAAATTTTTGGCTACCAGCGTATCGATCACCATTTCGTTAAAGCCCGCAAAGATATAGGTATTTTCCAGCGGAACGATGACGACTTTATTCTTTGGCAGATAATTGTCCACAAAATGCTTCAGCGTTTTATAGCGCAGATCATAATCCAGCCCGCTTGTGGAGTTAAAAGGCTTGAGCAAAAACAGCACCAGCAGGTCGGTTTGATCCAAACTCTGCCTGATAACCCGTTCCAGGGCCCTGTGCAGCGGATTGGCCGCGATCATGATCGCGCTTGTTTTTTTGGCATCGGAACGCTGTTTGGCGTCATTGATCATTTTTCGCATAGAAAGCACGTTATCGCTTTCGACGTTGTATTTGCCGCTAATGGCTAGATCGCCCAGACGCTTAAGCGCTGATTTAACCCCCGGGTGGGTTTTGGATCTGGTACCGTAGATACTTTCAAGCCGCTTGAGCGGATCGATGGGAAAAACTTCATCCACGCGCATATCCCCGACTTTTAGCCCGTCAACTATCAAATCAACGCTTTCATCCTTTTTCAGCCGCTGCATCACCTCTTTGTTGCGCCTGCCCTTTGGGGCCAGGACAAAAGAAAACGGAAACGAAACGCCTTTGTATTTTTTATCTCTGTCGGTTTCATAGGCTTCTTGCTGATTCATCAGCTTATCGATGGGACACAATCCGCCCTCCTGAACCAAAGCCAGGGTCGAATGGGCTTCCTGGTCTATATAAAGGGCTTTATTTTTGCTTGTAGATGTCATATTTTTTTCTTCTCTCCCATAAACTTTTGCGGCTTATGCCAAGCTTTTTGGATAACTCGGTATCAGGAAATCGGTCCTGGTAGGTTGTGAGGATATATTTGACATAATCATCCAGCGTCAAAATCTCGTCAGAATCAAAGTTATCCCCGCCTGAACTGAGTTTTAGAGTCGGCAGATCACAGTCAAGTTCGACGTTGGATGAAAGAATGAGGTTTTTATCTTTTGCCAGTTTCAATATATTGTCAACATCGCTTTTTTTGAGCTTTTGCAGCTGAGTTGCATACACAATGCTATCATCACTGTTTTTAATCGTCCAAACTGCGTTTTCATCTTCCAAAGAGACAAAAGTAACCTTGTTTTTTGTTTTATTGACATAGCTGTATACATATGCATCGGCCTGTTTTTGCGACCCCACGAGTACAAGCGGGAAAGTAAGCTTGCTGTCAGCATCCACTTCGCAGTTTTCAAAGCGCTTGTCAAGATAGGCTTTAAAATAAGCGTTGCAGTTTTTAATATCACGGACATTTTTGTAATGATCGATCTTTCGCACCAGCTCTTCTATCATAAAAGGCTTGATGATATAATCAGTCGCCCCCGCCGCAATCGGTTTGGTCACGGTATCGTCACTGACGTATGTGACCATCAAAATAATAATTTTATCGCTAAAACTTTCCAAAAAAGCGTTGATATTGCCGCTGACATTGGTAGAGAGCAAAATAACATCGCTGCTTTGATCCACTTCCGAAAAGGACCCCGCAACTTCCGCTTCATGTCCGAAATCAGCCAGTTTGGCCGATATACTCTGTGCCAAGTACACCTCGTTGTCAATAATCGTTATCTTCATACTACTCTCTTTCCCACCTGTGAAATCTCAAAGTGGCACATGCCTGAACGGCCACGCCCTCTTTTCTGCCGACAAATCCCATCTTTTCCGCCGTGGTTGCTTTGACGTTGACAAAATCGCATTTGCACACGGTACTGAGGATTTGGCGCATTTCATCTTTATACGGCGATATTTTAGGGATTTGGGCGATAATTGTCAAGTCGATATTGTCTATTATATAACCGTAGCTGCGAAGCCGAAGAACCACCCGGTCCAAAAGCATCTTGGAATCGGCCCCGGCAAAGCTTTCGTCACTGTCTGGAAACAGTTCGCCGATATCGCCCATGCACGCCGCGCCCATAAGTGCGTCAATCACCGCGTGCAGCGCTACATCGCCGTCACTGTGGGCTTTAAACCCCAGTTCATGTTCCATCTCCACCCCGCAAAGCACCATCTGTTTGCCTTTTTCAAAAGCGTGGGTGTCATATCCGATACCCGTAAAAACCGTATCACTGGGCGGACTGAGACAGTCAAGTTTGCCCAAATCTTCAACACGGGTAAGTTTATGGGCTTTTGGCGAACCTTCCACAAACCCGACGCTGCCGCCTGCGGCTTTGATCGCGCTGCTGTCGTCGGTAAAAAGTTTGGCCGAGTGCAGCGCCTTTTTTAAAATCTGCGTGCGGCTCAGCTGCGGCGTCTGGATCAGTTTGATCGCGTCTCTGTTGATCACTTCATCATCCAGATACACCGTATCGTTGACCTTGGTAAAAGGAACCACGCAGTCATAACTTTGCTGCTTGGCAAGCACCCGGTTGATCAAAGCACGATCAAAACAACACCGGGCTATATCGCTGACCAGCACGTAAGGTGTCTGTACCGCATCCAGGGCGTTTTGCAGTGATTTCTGGCGGGTTTTGCCCCCGATAACGACTTTGGCGCCGGTAAATCGCTGCATATACGCAAAATCTTCCCTGCTTGAAACGATAACGATGTTTTTAAATCCAAAAGCTTCGTAATCGTTTTGCACCTTCTGCCACAGCGGCCTTTCG
This sequence comes from uncultured Campylobacterales bacterium, assembly GCA_964442515.1. Taxonomy (GTDB): domain Bacteria; phylum Campylobacterota; class Campylobacteria; order Campylobacterales; family Sulfurovaceae; genus TCS-49. The sequence goes on from CAYUAC010000087.1 coordinate 6,432, forward strand.
CCTATGCGCAGCCACTGTTTCTTGATATCGCTTTGAAACCTGGTCGCACTGCCGGCGCCAAGTAGGACAACCGTTATATCCTGCAAACCCTGCCTTTCTGCTTTTAAAGTTATTTTTGTCTATAAGTCATGCTTATTTAGCTGTGAAAACTGTTACGAAATTATACACATAAAAAGCTTGTTTTTATCTTTTTTATGTAAAATCTTCCGAAATTGGGTATAGTTGCCCTGGGAATTTAACGTAACATATTTAAAGGTTTACCATGAGAAGTGAATGGGTCCAAACAAGACAAAACGATACGATACGCACGCAGATGCATTACGCGAAAAAAGGTATTATAACGCCTGAGATGGAGCATGTAGCCAAGGTTGAAGACTTAAAACCCGAGCTGGTTCGAAGCGAAGTGGCCAGGGGGCGGCTGATCATTCCGGCCAATATCAACCATACGCATATGAATCCGATGGGCATCGGTATTGCCACCAAGTGCAAGGTCAACTCCAATATCGGCTCTTCGGCTATGGCCAGCGACATCGAAGGCGAGGTAGAAAAAGCCAGAACCTCGGTCAAACACGGTGCCGATACGGTAATGGATCTCAGCACCGGCGGCGATCTTGACGCCATCCGCGCGGCCGTGATTGAAAACTCCAACATCCCCGTAGGAACCGTGCCGATGTATCAGATTCTGCACGACTGCGGCGACCAGATAGAAAACCTCACCATTGAACAGATGCTTGCCACGCTGGAAAAGCAGGCTAAACAGGGAGTGAGCTACTTTACCATCCACGCGGGCTTCCTGCTTCGCTTTATGCCAAAAGTGGCCCACAGGAAGATGGGGATTGTCAGCCGCGGCGGCTCTTTGATGGCAAGCTGGATGATGCATCATCACAAAGAAAACCCCTTTTATGAAGCGTATGATGATATCTTGGCAATTTGTCAAAAATACGACGTTTCTTTAAGCCTTGGCGATTCGCTGCGCCCCGGCTGCCTGTATGACGCAAGCGACGATTGCCAGCTGGGTGAGCTCAAAGTCTTAGGTGAGTTGACCAAAAGAGCGTGGGACAAAGATGTACAGATTATGATCGAAGGCCCCGGACACGTACCGCTTAATCAGGTTGAGCGCAATATGAAGCTAGAACGTGAATACTGCCACGACGCGCCTTTTTACATTCTGGGACCGCTGGTAACGGACATCGCGGCTGGGTATGACCATATCAGCAGCGCTATCGGCGCGGCCGTGGGGGGCTGGCACGGAGCCAGTATGCTGTGTTACGTGACCAAAAAAGAACACCTCGGCCTGCCAAACGCCGATGACGTGCGTGAAGGCATCATCGCTTACAAGATCGCAGCCCACGCCGCAGATATTGCCAGGGGCCGCAAAAACGCAATGGATCCGGACAATGAAATGAGTGATGCGCGCTACAACTTTGACTGGAAACGGCAGTTTGAACTGGCCTTTGACCCCGAAAAAGCAAAAGAGTACCATGATGAAACCCTGCCTCAGGACGTATTTAAAGAAGCGGAATTTTGCTCCATGTGCGGACCCAAGTTCTGCAGTTATAAAATCACCCAGGATATCATGGAAAACTATCCGCAGGAATCTTAAACAAAAGGAATCAATTTATGAATGAACAAACAATTAAAGACGCTTTAGCAAAAGTTACCTATCCGGGATTTAAAAAAGATATCGTTACCTTTGGTTTTGTCAAAGATGTTACCATCGAAAATGAAAAAGCTTATATCACCGTAGATATCACTTCAAGCGCGCCCGAAGTTAAAGCCCAGCTGGAAGAGGCTATCGACAAAGAGTTGCAGCTTGCCGGTATCAA
>CAYUAC010000088.1:0-1231 GCA_964442515.1 uncultured Campylobacterales bacterium
CTAGAACACGCGCTGTGGCAGCTGGGTGAAGCAAGCGGATTTAACAAGGCGCGGTATCAAAACGCGGTCCTGGAGATTTCCGGTCGTCTTTTGCAGCAGGAAAACGGCTTAGAACGGCTCTACGGGTTTGCGCCCCTTTGCGATGAAGCCGGGCTGTTTCAGGGTACTGATTGGGAAAATCCCGAAGTTTTGCTCCCAAACCTTGTAAAAACGACCCTGGAAAGCAAAGACAAAGGTTTGATCACACTGGAGATTCTCAGTCAGCTGAGGCTTTTGGCTATAGCCAACCATGAACTTGTCAAACCCGGTGTCGCGCCCGAACAGGCGCAGCATTTTCTCACGCAGGTGATGGCTTTGAATCTAAGCATCGTTTTTGACAGCGGTGATGAAGTGCTCAGGGAACGGCTTGGAGATTACAGCGGTCATATCGTTGATCTGTTTCAGTTTCATTTGAACAAGATCGGTTTTGAAGATATTTTAGGCAGTTTGATTGATGAAATATGGAGGATACTCTCCCAGCGGCCGGTGCTTGTCGATACGGTCAAATCGATGGTCACGCAGATTGCGATCGCTTTAAGCCAGGGCAGGGGCAGTCCGGGCGAAACGGGCATCGGTGCCGACCGGCTGGTCAGCGCGCTCTTTGGTCCGACTCACGGCTGTCAGGATGATCCGGGTGTAGCGGGATATGAAACAAGACTGGCTATTATGGACGACAGCTCTTTGCAGCAGGAAGCGTACGGATTTGCCCGAAGTATGCACGATGTGGGATTGGTGTCTGATTATCATGCCGTCTTTCTTTCCTGGCTGGTAAAAAATCAGAAACAAAACCTTATCCCCGATGCCCTGGGACTTAGCAGTACCGGGCTTGACGTGTTTCGAAGCTACCAGGAACTTATCACCGCTTTGATCCGGGAAGCGGTTTTTGTACCGACAGCGCAATGCATATACGGGCTGGCGTTGTTTATAGAAAGAGGTATTTTGTACTCGCCCTCAATTGCGCCGTCATTATGGAGGCAGATGCGGTTGGAACTTTCTGCTTACAGCAAAGAGCTTTTGTATCTGCGTTTTGGAGATATTCTTGATCCAAAGGTTCATCTGCTCAGTGCCACTTTGTCGCTTCTGGGGCAGCCGCTTGGGATCGGGCAGGGCAATAACCCCACATGCCAGTCGGCAAGAGCGATATCCATGTGGTCGTACAGTCAGCCCGATTATCTGCTTCATCTTATAGCGC
>CAYUAC010000088.1:1241-8206 GCA_964442515.1 uncultured Campylobacterales bacterium
GCAGGTTTCGTGTACAGACAGTATCGCTATGCACTTTGAGGGACAAAAGATCCTTTCTTCGCAGCTTCCAAACGGTTTAGTGAGTTCAACGGCTTTGGATACGGGTGCGGTATCGGTACTGCTTGTGCCGCATCTGGACAGGATTTATAACGAGATGGGCAGGATGTGCGCCCACAGAGGACAGGATCCGCACAAGTGGATCAATCCCGAGTTTCACGGCTGGTGGGTCGGCAGAGAGTTTTTGATCGCTGTGGATATTACAACGGGGCGGTTGCAGGAATACGACCGTTTTTTGAAGCAGTTTTATAACAGTTACCATCCCCTGTATAACGGCAATCAACCCATTATTCACCCGCAGCCCGCGGGCTTGGCCGTAACCGACAGCAACGGGGTTTTTGTCGGTTGGCACGCGATCACGCTTATCAGGGTGGCTTTGGATCAAAACGGGATCATGCGAGTATATTTTTATAATCCCAACAATGACAGCGGTCAAAACTGGGGCAACGGAGTCGTTGTCTCCACACAGGGGTACGGCGAGCGTTTTGGTGAGGCGTCCCTGCCTTTTGAACAGATGCTGTCAAGAGTATATATTTTCCATGATGACAACAGTTATCTTGTGGGACTCAGTGCTCCTGAAGAGGAAATACACAAAGTAAAGCAGATGGCGTATGAGAGTTGGGCAAAAGATAAAAAATAGGAATATGCAACTATATCATCTGTCATACCCGGGGTTTAAAACGGCAGTCACAGATATTGCTTAAGCGTCTGTATTTAGGGGTTTGATTAGGTTTTGTTAGAGTATATTGAAGTACCGATTGGTGGAGCTGTGGGGAATCGAACCCCAGTCCGAAAATCGGCTCCCGAAAACGTCTACATGCTTAGCAAGGTTGATTAATTTCACTTTGTTTCGCACAACCTTCAAAAGCTACACAAAGCTAAGACATGATTTCAAGCCGTGGACTGTCACCTCACGACTCTAAGCTATCTATTTGTATGAACCAAAAGCCGCTTAGATAGCATCAGCAGACTTTTAGCCTCCAAAGTTAGTTAACTTACGCAGCGCGTGCGTAAGCTGGAGCGTAATTTTTGTTGTTTGCGTTTATTGGTTCGCAAGCAGTTTTACGATCTGCTTAGATCGGCATGCAGTTTAAGGTCACCGACTCCCGTCGAAGCCAAGTCAGCCCCTTCTGTGCGCAAACAACTGCTCAGGAATTGATCATCTCTTTGATGTTCTTTGCCTGTTTGGATATATTAGCTATTTTTTGACTCTTTGTCAAGTGCTCATCCATCATCACTTTGACAAACGCGCTGCCCACGATCACGCCGTCAGCGCCTTTTGCCCGCTCTCTGGCCGTGTTTTCATTGACACCAAAGCCCACGTACACGGGGGTGTTGCTATATTGTTTGATCTGGGCCAGGATCGTATCCAGCGGCTTGGCTTCGCCCGATCCCGTGATGCCGGTATAGGCAACCAGGTAGATAAATCCCTTGGCGTTTTTGACAATGCGTTTGATGCGCTCTTCACTGTCAGTTGGCGCTACAAAACAGATATTTTCCAAATCGTATTGCTCAAAGACGGGAGTGTATTTTTGCGCTTCCTCGTAAGGCAGATCGGGGATGATGAATCCGCTGACACCGCATTTGTGCGCCTGTTGGCTGAAGACATCAAACCCTTTGCAGTAAAAAGAGTTAAAATATCCCATCCAGTAGGTGGGGATGATGGGTGAGGTTTGGGCGCTCAGTGCAAACAGATCATCGAGTACAAAGCCTCTTTTAAGGGCTTCCAGGTTCGCCTTTTCGATCACGGGACCGTCGGCGACGGGATCGGAAAAGGGGATGCCAAGTTCCAGCCTGTCCGTGCCCGCTTCTTTGAGCGCGCTGACCAGATCAAAGGTAAAGGTTTTTTCTTCATAACCGGTGGTAATATATGCGACAAGTTCTTTCAAATCCGTTTTCCTTTCTAGGGCAGTCGTAAAATTCTTTTATCTATGGGTGAGAGCGCGGGCGCGTTGAGACTGAGTTCGTCACTCCATTTGCCAAACTGGTCGCTGACTAATAGCAGCCACTCTATCAGGCGCTCATCGGCAGGGATCAGCTCATCCTTGGCTTCTTCCAGTATCTCTTCGGCCAGATGCGAAACCTTGTTCATCGACCCCAGCTGCAAAAACCCCGACGCTGATTTGATATTGTGAAAAATACGAAACAGTTCGGCCAGCTTTGTGCTGTCTCTTTGGATCGCTAAGATGTTTGGCTCCATCACTCCGCTCATCACTTCCAGGTGATCAATAAAGTCTTCAACGACCTCGTCGTCAAAATTTTCTATGAGTTTGTTTTTGATTCCCATTGTGCCAAATTATATCATTTTTTTGATAGAATAAGACAATTATTACCCCTGTAACGGAGGAATTTATGCCAAAGATGACCGTAAGAAAAATGCGGGCCAATACGGAAAAACTCACCATGATCACAGCGTATGACGCGCTGTTTGCAAAGCTGTTTGACGGGCGTGTGGACATGATCTTGGTCGGCGACAGCCTGAACATGAGCTTTATGGGCGAAGGTGACACCGTAAGCGCGACGCTGGATCAGATGATATACCACACCAAGGCCGTGTGCAACGGCGCGGGAGAAAGCTACATTATCTGTGATATGCCCTTTGGTACCTGCAGCGACAAAGACAAAGCCTTGGCAAACGCTACCAAAGTTTACCAGCAGACCAAAGCCGACGCGGTCAAGATCGAGGGCAACAACACCGAAGTGATCAGCCACCTCACAAACAACGGCATCGCCGTGGTGGGCCACATCGGACTGCTGCCCCAAAACGCAAGAGGCGAGGGCGGTTTTATGGTCAAGGGCAAAGATGAGGGCCAAAAACAGCAAATCATCCAGGACGCCATAGACGTGCAAAAAGCGGGTGCGAGCCTGATGGTGATCGAGGGGGTCAAAAGCGATGTGACCAAAGAGGTCGTAAATGCCGTTGATATCCCCGTTATCGGTATCGGCGCCGGAAGCGACGCTGACGGGCAGGTGCTTGTGTGGAGTGATATGCTGGGGCTTTTTGAAGACTTTACCCCCAAGTTTGTCAAAAAGTACATGCAAGGAGCCGATCTGGTCAAAGAAGCGGTGAAAGAGTACGCAGATGAGGTCAAAAACGGCAAATTTCCCCAAAGCGAGCACACCTACTGATGGAAAGAGTTGTTGAAATAGAGAAGTTTGAACAAGACAGCAGTTATGAAAACTCCCTGCGCCCCGAGCTGTGGGATGAGTATATCGGTCAGGAAAAGATTAAGAAAAACCTCAGCGTTTTTATCGAAGCCAGCCTCAAGCGTGAAGAATCCCTGGATCATATGCTGCTTTTCGGGCCGCCCGGCCTTGGCAAAACGACCCTGGCCAATCTCATAAGCTCGCAGATGGGAGCCAATCTCAAAACCACCGCCGCGCCCATGATAGAAAAAAGCGGCGATCTGGCGGCAATTCTGACCAACTTAGAAGAGGGCGATATCCTTTTTATCGATGAAATTCATCGCTTGAGTCCGGCGATTGAGGAGATTTTATACCCGGCGATGGAGGATTACCGCCTTGATATTATCATCGGCAGCGGCCCGGCCGCGCAGACTGTGAAGGTGGATCTGGCTGCTTTTACGCTGGTGGGAGCCACCACCAGAGCCGGCATGATCAGCAATCCGCTAAGAGAGCGTTTTGGAATGCATTTTCGTATGCAGTTTTACAGCCATGACGAACTGGGCGCCATCATTTCCCAGGCGTCAAAAAAACTGGACAAGCCCGCCGACGGTGACGCAGCCGTCGAGATCGCGCGGCGTAGCAGGGGAACGCCCAGGATCGCGCTGCGGCTGCTAAAACGGGTGCGCGATTTTGCCGAGGTCAATGACGAAACCGCTATTTCGCTGCCCCGTACCAAACAGGCGCTGGACGCCCTTGGCGTCAATGAAAACGGTTTTGACGAACTTGATATCAAGTTTTTGCGCCTGCTGCTTGAAGCCAAAGGCAAACCCGTAGGCCTTAGTACCATCGGGGCGGCACTGAGCGAAGATGAGGGTACCATCGAAGACGTGATCGAACCTTTTTTAGTAGCTAACGGCTTTTTAGAACGCACCCCAAGAGGCCGGGTAGCTACGCCCAAGTGCTACGAAGAGTTCAAACTCAAAAGTCAAAACGGATTATTTTAAAAAAATGTCGTGACAAATGCTTTCATTTAAAGAATATTGTTATATAATAGTTTAAATTTAATTTACGTATCAAGAAACATATTGGTACGACAGGAGGATAGAATGCAAAAAGGTTTTACGCTTATCGAGTTGATCTTTGCGATCGTTATTATCGGGGTTTTGGCAGCTGTTGCCGTGCCGCAGTTTTCGGGCATGAAACAAAGTGCTGAGGTTTCAAATGTAGCAAACGTCGTAAACCAGTTGAAAAATACTGGTAAAGCTTCATATATGAATCTAACTGAACTTAGCGGTCAAAGTCAAAGTGATATTAATATGACAGCGATTATAGATATTTCTGATGCAGGTGACAGGTGGAGTATAGATAATACAGAAGGAAGTAACGACGATATGATTCGTTATGCGTCAAATAGCGGTGATGTCAATGTTTCGATAGAGTATCAAAATGACGGAACAGTCGAATTCGATATAACTGATAGCAGTGGAAACAATCAAGAGATTGCAGATAAGTTAACAGCACAAACGGGAATTGATTTTAATACTTCAAGTCCAAGTGCAACTTTGTCACTAGACTAAGCTATGTATAAACACGCCTTCACACTGATAGAACTGATCGTTGCGATCGTTATTATCGGTGTGCTGGGCGCGGTTGCCATTCCCCAGTTTGGCAGCCTGATAGACAACTCCAAAATCTCCAGCGAAAAAGCGACCGCCACATCGATTCAAACCACCCTTGATACCATCCACAGTGACTGGACTTTAAACGGGGCTAATTGTCAGTTTGAGTGGGGCAACGGACAGGTTCACCTGGACGGTAACGATCTTAATGACGATGGCTATCCAAAGCATTTAGACGGCGGAACGTCAGATGACGCACTGTCCTGGTTGTTTGAAAACAGTGAATTTGAACACTATAATGCCAACCGTGATCAGTATATCGGCCCTGCCAGCAATCCAGACGGCGGTGTCAGTGAACAAAAAGCAGGGGAACCAAATATCGGCGATTACTGGCAGTACAGCGATCAAAACGGTACGTTCACCCTTATAGAAAACTAACCCGCAACCCCCGCGGCTTTGTCCAGACACTGCTGGTCAAAACGGTATGTCTTATAATCGATCTTTTGCAAAATACCCCTGTCCAGCAACTGTTTAAACAGTTTGATAAGTGTTGGTTTTGAAATATTGACCGCGTCCATGATATCGCCGTAGGAGGCGGTAAAACAGTTGTCGTAATCAAGGCTCTTGATGATGTAGTTGATCACTTCGACCTGTTTATTATCGGTGACGATAGAGATCATTTTGATGATATTGTTCTGTTTGATCAGATCAGCCTGCTGAATGCTTGGCAGCAAAACATCATAGAGATTGTCAAGCAGTTCTTTGATATTGATGGGCTTAACGATATAACCTTCGACCTTGAGTTTGATCGCATCCAGCAGATACTGCGTATCGGTGTGGGCGGTTGCAAGGATGGCGGGGATGCAGATGTCTCTGCCTTTGAGATCGTGCAAAAAATCGATCCCGTTTTCCTTTTCTAAGAGTATATCCGAAACGATCACGTCGATTTTGTGCTTTTGGATCACCTCCATCGCTTCCTTTGCCCCCGTTACGGCGTAGATATGGTTGACAAAATCCTCAAGCACGTCGGTGGTGTGTTCCAGCAAATCCCTGTCATCTTCGATATAAAGGATGTTGAACCCTCTTAATATATTTAAATTTCGCGGCGTATTCATTTCCCGTCTCCTGCTTTTTCTTATGCAAATTATACCAAAAGCCCTACAGCGGCAGCTCAATGCTAAACAGCGCCGATTTGCAGCCTTTGCAGCCGCTGAGGTTGTTTGGGACGCTTTTGTACCAGATAGCCCCGCCCATATGGGCTTCTATGATCTGTTTGGACATATATAGTCCCACGCCGGTGCCCGCGCTTTTGTACTTGGTGGTAAAATAGGGTTCAAATATCTTGGAAACGATACGGGGGTCGATACCGCCGGCGTTGTCGCTAAAATGGATATAGACTTTGTTTTTACCCTTTTTTACCGTGACGTTGATCATTTTCGTATCACGGCACTCTTTGTTTTTGAAAGCGTCTTTGGCGTTACTTATGAGGTTAAGCAGTACGTGAGAGAGTTCATTGTAATAGCTGTGAATAACCACGTCGTCTTTGATCTTGATCGTATAGCGGATATGGGCACTTTGCAGGTGGTATTTTGAAAGTTTAAAAGCGTGCTGTATACAGGTTTTAAGTGCAAAGGTGGATTTTGAGCGTTCGGGATTGAAAAAGTTGCGAAAATCCTCCAGCGTCTGGGACATGTTGCGCGATAAAAGCAGGGCGTCGCTTACTTTTCTGTCCACAAACTCTTTGGTAAGTTTGCCGTGTTCCATCTTGGTTTGAAAGGATTGGATGATCATGGTCAGCGATCCAAGGGGCTGGCGCCACTGATGGGCGATATTTTGCAGCATTTCCCCCATAGAAGCCAGTTTTGCCTGCTGAAACATCACCATATCTTTTTTGCGGCTGTTTTTAACCTCCTTGGCGATGCGTTTTTCCAAAGAGCGGTTGAGTTCAAGCAGCTGATCTGTTTTTTCATCCACGCTTTGTTCCAGACTTCCGTGAATTTTTTTGAAATGTCCCAGCAAAAAGTACGACAGAAACAGCGACAGCGCAAAAACGGCAAAGATAGAGATAACGGAAAAGCCAAACAGATAGGTAAAGATGCGATCGGTTTGGCGTTTTTCTGCGATGATAACCTGCAGGTCATAATCGATCAGACTGGTGATATA
>CAYUAC010000089.1:0-8162 GCA_964442515.1 uncultured Campylobacterales bacterium
GAGATCCAGGAACTGCAAAAAGATGAGCAAAAGATCAAGGATATGCGCGAAGAGCTTCGCCCGGATGCGACCGAAAGCGTCAAAGCCACGTTCATCGTAGACGCGCTGGCCAAAAAAGAAGAGGTCGACGTACAAGATCAGGAAGTGACGCAGGCGATCTATTACGAAGCGATGATGCAGGGTCAAAACCCCAAAGAGGTTTTAGAACAGTATGAAAAACAGGGGTATCTCTCTGCCGTGAAAATGGCGATGATCGAAGATAAACTCTTTGCAAAACTGTTAAAGCTGTACGATTAATCCAAAGTCTTCCGTAAAGCCTCGCAGTGTGTGCGGGGCTTATGAACACACATTCAACAAATAAGGATACAAATTTGAGTTATATTCCATATGTTATCGAACAGACCGGAAAAGGCGAACGAAGCTACGATATATACTCCAGACTTTTAAAAGACCGTATCGTCATGCTCAGCGGCGAAGTCAACGACGCGGTATCTTCTTCTATCGTAGCCCAGCTGCTGTTTTTGGAAGCCCAGGACCCGGAAAAAGATATCTATTTTTATATCAACAGCCCCGGAGGCGTTATTACCAGCGGTTTAAGTATTTATGATACGATGAATTATATTAAGCCCGATATCGCTACCATATGCGTAGGACAGGCGGCGTCGATGGGCGCGTTTTTACTCAGCTGCGGATCCAAAGGCAAACGCTATTCGCTGCCGAGTTCACGTATCATGATCCACCAGCCCCTTGGCGGCGCAAAGGGGCAGGCGGCCGATATCCAGATTCAGGCTGAAGAGATTCAGCGGTTGAAGCATTATCTCAATGAGATATTAGCCGATAATTGTAATCAGGACATTGAAAAAATCGCTAAGGATACCGACAGAGATTTTTTCATGAGTTCGCATGACGCCAAAGAATACGGATTAATCGACAAGGTGATTGACAAAAGTTTTAAATAGGTGAGTGAGTGATGAGCAAAGCATACGGATTAGATGAAGCGACAAGCGATTTGGAAAAGTTCTCAAAAGAGGTGACCAAATCGCTCATTGCGGATAACATACCCCCTACCCCGGCAAATTACGCGATCTACTTTGAAAAGCTGCTGGAATCGAAGCAGAGCGAAGTCAAAGAAGAGATTCAGCATATCCTGGAAATCGAAGAACAAAACGATGACGAAGAAACAGCCGAATTTGAAAAAACGTTTAAAGAGGGGTTTCATTATATACGCCGCGTGATGCAGCGGGTCGGCCATATATACAAAAGCCTGAAGCATCTGGATATGCTGATTGCCAAATATGAACCCCGCATCAAAAACAGCACCGACAAAACCCAGCTTTCCTCTCTGGCCACGTCGCTGCTTGCGGATATGAACAAACTCAACTCCATCATAAAAAAAGATACCACCGAAATGAAAGACCTTTATCAAAAGACGGCACACGTGGTTAAAAAGAGTGAAGACAACTCTATCCACGACGCGCAGTACGGGGTATACAAAAAAAGCTATCTCATCCAAAAGATCAACCAGGAAATCAACCTTGTGGACAAATTCAACCACGATACGACTCTGCTTGCGGTGCGCATCAAAGAGAGAGTTTTTGAACATATCAAAAGCGACAAAGCCAAAAGCACCATTACCAGAACGGTTGCCAGACTGCTTTTAAAAACATCGCGGCGAAGCGATATCATCGCCCACTACGAAGACGCGACGTTTATGATCATTTTAAAACACACCGACTTAGAAAACGCCAAGCGCAACGCCAACCGGCTTAAGAATATGGTCACGGCCACCAACTTCTTCTTCGGCGACAGAGAGGTCAGCATCGATATCGATATCGGTATTTCAAAGATCGTCAAAGACCGCATAAGCGAAGAGACTATCATCTGTGCCCTGGAAGCGCTTGATATCGCCAAGGAGGATGAATCTCTTGTCGCAGCAATCTGCGAAAAGGATTATGAACAGTGATACGTCAAATCGTCATTTATCCCGATCCCAGGCTGCGCAAAGTCTCGCAGGATGTCCACAACTTTGATCAGAAACTGCATACGCTCCTGGATGATATGTACGAAACCATGATTGCCAAAAACGGTATCGGCCTTGCGGCCGTACAGGTCGGGGTATTGCAGCGGGTTTTACTTATCAACCTGCCCAGAGAGGATGAACTGCAGTACAAAGATGATCTGTACGAAATCATCAATCCCCGCATCACCGCACAAAGCGAGGAAACTGAACCCTTCGTGGAAGGCTGCCTCAGTGTCCCCGAAATCTATGAAGAGATTCAGCGCCCGCAGGCTATCACGCTGCAATACCAGGACAGAGACGGCAGGGAATGCAGTCTTGACGCAGAGGGGATGCTGGCTATTGCGATCCAGCATGAGATCGATCACCTTGAAGGCAAAGTCTTTGTCGACAAACTTTCCTATACCAAACGCAAGAAGTTTGAAAAAGAGTGGAAAAAAGCGATGAAAGCAAAGAAAAAAGCATAATCGCCACATTCCACTTGACAATCATTTAATAATTTATGGTAAAATATCCTCAAACCTGATAACAGGTTATCAATTTTTCTCTAAAAGGAAACTACAATGGCTCTATATGATAGAGATTACGTAAAAAACAATACGCAGGCGTACGGTTCGGCGGCAAGCAGAAGCGAAACCGACATCGTCGCCTTTGTCAAACAAACATACAAACTTTTTGCAGCTTCCATGCTCTCCGGTGCGGCCGGGGCGTATGTGGGGATTCCCATGGCTAACGCGATTGCCGGAATGTACTGGTTTATCGCTATCCCCTGGATGCTGTTTGGTATGTTCGGGATCAGAATGGTGCGCCATAAGCCCGGTATCAACCTTATAGCGCTGTTTGCGTTTACTTTCGTGGGCGGCCTTATTATTACACCGCTTCTTTCAATGATACTGTCTATGCAAGGCGGCGGCGCCATTGTGGGCAACGCTTTCTTGATGACGGCGGTCCTTTTTGGCGGACTGAGTTATTTTGCGATCAATACGACCAAGGATTTCAGCAGCTGGGGTAAGCCGCTGCTTTTTGCGTTTGTGATCCTTCTGGTCTTTTCACTGGTCAATGTATTTGTTCTGCAAAGCCCGATCTTTCACATCATCATCCAGGGTGTGTTTTTGTTTGTAATCAGTGCGATGGTACTGTATGATACGCAAAACATTATCAACGGCATGTTTGACAGTGCCGTCGAAGCGGCCTTGGTACTGTATGTTGACTTTTTCAATATGTTTGTCACTCTCCTGCAAATCTTTGGGATCATGAACGCTGATGAATAACAACACCCCTTTGGCGGATCTTTCGCCAAAGGTATGCAGAATGATTGACGCCAACGTCAATCGCTGCAAAGAGGGCCTTCGAGTCGTAGAAGACGTGTGCCGCTTCATCCTTGATGACAAAGCGCTCGCACACACCCTGAAATCCCTCAGACACAACGTCACCCCCAAAGAATACTCCGCTTTTTTAACCCACAGAAACATAATCGGCGACGTGGGCAAAGAAACAACGCCACCGGAACAGGACCGAACGGACCTGCACGCTATTATCACATCCAATCTCAAACGCGCCCAGGAAAGCGCACGCGTCCTGGAAGAGACGTTCAAACTCTTTGACGTTGACGCTGCACAGGAATATAAACACCTTCGCTACAACCTGTACGATATCGAACTGCGTTTAAAAGAGTAAAGCTTCATGCAATGAGCCGCCTTGTTCCCTTTTTCATCGCGCTTTCGCTTTTGTATACGCTGTTGTACGCAGCAGCGCTTGGATATATCTACCATCTGCGCCAAGAAAGAATAGCGGGATTCAAAGATCAGAAAATAAAGCATTTGCAAGAAACGTATCAGCTTACGGCCAAAACCCACGGCAAAGCTACCGACGCTGTTTTTTATTCTCTGATCCAAAACGACAAAATCCTCTCTCTCTTTGCCCGCGCTTCCGGTGCCGGCGAACCCGAGCGGACACGGATTCGAAAAAAACTTTTAAGCCGGCTGCAGGCACCCTACAACGTTTTGCACGATACGCTGCAAGTCCGGCAGCTGCACTTCCACCTGCCGGATAATACCAGTTTTCTGCGTTTTCACAGGCCGGATAAATACGGTGACGACCTCACCAAAATCAGGGAATCGGTCAGACTGGCCAACAGTACCAAGCGCTTTGTCAGCGGCTTTGAGGAAGGTAAAATCTTTAACGGTTTCCGCTACGTTTATCCGCTTTTTTATGAAAACAGCCATATCGGCAGTGTTGAAATCTCTCTGCCGTTTGGTTCAATGAAGCAGATGCTCAACAGCGTATACAATGTGCGGTATGATTTTATCATCAAGGGTTCGGTCGTGCACAAAAAAGTTTTTGACGATGAGATGGATAATTACCGCATCGCCCCCTATTACCCGGGCTATATGATCGAAACACACGGTCAGCCGGCAACAGAGGATATAGGTTTTATGCGCCGGGCGATGAAAGAAAACGTCAAAGGCCGGCTGGATCAGGAAAACTCTTTCGTTATGGATCGGTTTTGTACCAAAAGCCAAAAACAGTGTATCGCCACCTTTTTATCCATCAAAAACATGAAAAATGAACATACTGCGTACCTCATAGCGATGGAAGAAAGCGACGCGATCACCATCCTCAAAGACCGTTTTGTCTTTCAAGCCCTGCTTTTAAGCTTTATCTTTGCGGTATTGCCCGTGGGGGCGTATCTGCTGTACCTGATCAAAACGCGTAAAGCGATACGCAAAAAAGCCCGCACCGACTACCTCACGGGTGCACTGAACCGGCACGGCTGCGGAGAGCGGCTCAACGCACTCCTGCAAGGCTGCCACGACGAGGATAAAGGTTTTGGCGTGATTCTTTTTGACATTGATTATTTTAAAAAGATCAACGATACCTACGGCCATGACGTGGGTGATCTTGTGTTAAAAGAGTTGATCGATCTGGTACATGAACGTATTCGCAACACTGATATTCTGTGCCGCTGGGGCGGTGAAGAGTTCCTGCTTTTACTGCCCGGAGCCGATTACAAGGCCACCGGCATTATCGCCGACAAACTCTGTAAAAGGGTCAAAAACCACAACTTTACCGCCATAGATTCCTTGACCGTCAGCATGGGATATACGCAGGCAATAACGGCCGATGACAAAGACAGTGCGGTCAAAAGAGCCGATGAGGGATTATACGCCGCCAAAGAAGGCGGCAGGGACAGGTGTGTAGGAAAAGAAGGGTAACGGTTTAGAGCCTTGCGTCCTTGACCGCTTCCAGCGCGGCTTGATAATCGGGTTCTTCCGTTACATCCGGTACGATCTGCTTATATGTTACGTACCCCTGTTCGTTGACGACAAAAACCGCTCTTGCCAAAAGACCGCGCAGGGGACCCTCTTGCATCAATACACCGTATTTTTTGCCAAACTCTTTATCCAGATAGTCTGAAACCGCTACGACGTTGTCAATACCCTCAACCGCGCAAAAACGCTTTGAGGCAAAGGGCAAGTCCATCGATACCACGGCCGTTTCGACGATATCCAGATCGGAAAGGCGCTGGTTGAACTCTTTGGTTTCGGTTGCGCACACTTGGGTATCAAGCGAGGGGACAACGACAAAAAGCTGCGTATAATTACCCGCACCGCCGATGGTGACATCTTCCAAATCCCCGTTGATCAGCGTCACTTCAGGAGCTTTGTCCCCCACTTGAATTTTATCACCGCTTAAAGCGACTTTTTGGCCCTTTACGGCCGTTTTTTCATCTGTAGCCATTTTGCGTCCTATTTTCTGGCTTTAGCGTCCTGCAGGGCCGCTATAAGCTCATCGATGTTTTCATAAGGAACATGAACTTTCCACTCGATATCCTCGCCGTTAAGTGCAACCGCGACGCTGACCACGTCATTGCTACCCGGACCGTAGGGCGCGGTGACATCGGCAACGGAGATCACCCCCGCCTTTGTTCCGGCCAGATCGATCTTTTTTAATTGTGTTGTTTGTGACATTATAACTCCTTAGTTGTTTGTATCTTCAATACTTTATTGTACCACATTTTCCATCCCTACTTGGCAACGACCCTGTTCTTGCCTGTCTTTTTCGCCCTGTACATTCCCTCGTCGGCGCGGCGAAGCAGTGTAAAGACGCTGTCGCCCTCCCTGTAGGTTGTCACACCCATGGATACGGTAAGGGAAGGCACCTCTTCACAAAGACGGCTTTGGGCGATGGTACGGGTTAAGACTTCTGCGGCTTTATACGCATTGTCTCCGCTGGTAAAGGGAAGCATCGCGACAAACTCTTCGCCGCCCCAGCGGGCTACGATATCGGAACTTCGCAAAGAGTTTTTGACAAGTTTTGACAGTTTTTGTAAAACGGTGTCGCCGACCATGTGGCCGTGGACATCATTGATAGTTTTAAAATCATCCACGTCAAAAAGCAGTATACTAAAAGGTTCCAGACCGTAGCGGGTCAACTTGTCTATTTCGATTTTGACTTCGTTTTCAAACTTGCTTCGGTTGTATACACCCGTCAAGTGATCGGTCACGGCCATCGCTTCAAACCGTCTGGCGCGGTTTGTCAAAACCTTGTTGATCTCTTTGAGCTGTGAAGCGCTGCTTTTGAGCTGCTGCGCCCACCTGGAGTACACCTTGACGATGAGCTCTTCCTGGGAAATCTGGCCGATAATCTCCCCGTCCGCACCGGTAACGATAAGGCGCTTAAAAGAGCGTTTTTTAATAAAATTAAGCGCATCGCTAATGCTGACATCCATACCGACCGTTTCAATCGGCGAATTCATATACTCTTTGACGGGTCTGGTAAGGTCACTGCCCCTGCCAAAGAGTTTGACCACGTCTTTTGTCGTAATAATACCCGAAGGAGTCCGCGTCTTGTCGTGCAGGATAATGCAGTCGTCGATATCTTCTTCCATCATCGCCATTACATCCATCGCCGATTCGTTTTCATCGGCAAACTTGAGCCTGCTTTTAAGCAACACATCCCCCAGCGTTCGTTTTTGCAGCATCGATTTTGGATCAATCGTAGAGATAATATCATAGTAGGAGAGATATCCACATAAGCGGTTTTCATCATCGACAACACAGAGGCAGTTGCTTTTTTTATCGATCAGTTCCATCGCTTTGAGAACCGACTCCTCTTCATGGACAACAGCGATAGGGTCGTACTTGATATGAGAAATCTTTGTGGCAAAATCCACATTGCTCAGCTTCATACGGATCAAATCGTTGACCTTGAGTATCCCGAAGCTGTTTTTGCTGCTGTCATGAACGACTACGTCCCGGTGGTTGCTTTGATACATCTTTGCAACCGCACTGCCTACATTGTCGTTTTGATCGATGCGCACAACCTCTTTGGTCGCGATATCTTTGACTTTGGGAAATTCCATTGACGCCTCCTATTGGCAGCCCACGCACTCCATGGAGCGATCTTCAATATCGCCCGTGGATTCGGGGGACTGACTTCGCAGATAATAGCACGATTTAACGCCAAGATCCCACGCAAGCGCGTAGATATCATTCAGATATTTCCCGCTTGCGGCCTCCAGGGATACAAAGATATTCAGGCTCTGCCCCTGATCGATCCATTTTTGGCGTATGGCTGCGGCTTTAACCAGCATTCTTTGATCCAGGTCGTAACTTGGCGTATAATACTCCCATGTTTCGGGGCTGAGTTTGGGAACCACCACGGGAATAAGACCGCTGAGGTTTTCTTCAAACCATTTGCGTTTATACACCGGCTCGATCGCCTGGGTGGTACCTGTCAGGATCGAAATGGAACTGGTGGGCGCAATTGCCATCAGGTAGCCGTTTCGCATCCCGTCAGATTGTACCTTTTGGCGCAGGCCGTCCCAGTCGTAGGTATAACCAAACAGGCCGCCGCGGTCAACCAGCCGTTTTGCCTTATCATTGGCCACATCGATGGGAAAGACACCTTTTGACCAGTTGGAACCTTCAAAATTGGGATACGCACCCTTTTCCAGGCTCAGATCACTGCTTGCTTTGATAGCGTTGTAACTGACCGCTTCCATGATTTCATCGATCTTATGCAAGTGTTCATCACTGCCCCACCGGATACGGCGTTCTGCAAGCATTTGCGCTTCACCCATGACGCCAAGACCGATTGAGCGGCTCTTTTCATTGGTCTTTTTCACCTTGGCCAGCGGGTA
>CAYUAC010000090.1:0-7653 GCA_964442515.1 uncultured Campylobacterales bacterium
GCAGATGTTGCGTATACGAAAACTTTTGCAGGTGAACGAAAAGATATCAGCAAATTCCACGGTGTGTTCAAAGTTAAGCTTATCTTCTTGAGTAATCGCATCAATTTCTAAATCCGTATCGGGAAAATTCAACCCCTTGGTCTCTTTTAGAACCTGTCCTTTGGGCTTGGCCGTCTCAACCCGGCAGATAAGGCCGATCTCATCGATTGCTTCGACTCTGCAGCCTATTTTGCCGTCATCAATAAAGACTTTATGCCCTTTTTTGACATGATCAAAGATCGCTTCATTGCTGCAGCTTATGATCGCCTCATAGACGCTGCCTTTGTATTCATATTCGCTTTGCCCCTGCACAGGAGGCTTGGCAATGATGATGCGGTCATTGGTATACAGCCTGATCGCTTCCGGAGTCAAGAGAAAATTGTGCAGGTTTGATTCATACTGATCTTTATAATCAATGATTTTTAAGCCCGTATCTTTTGTGATATTGACTTTTTTTGAAGCATAAAAAAAGATGCCTTCACTATCACGCTGCAATGCAAAAAGAAAGGATTTTTGCTTGATGGGGTCATACACTTCGACTGAATCGCTGTGGCCTGCAACGTCCAAAAACTCACTGCTGACGCTTAAAAATGCTTGCACCAAATCATGGGCGTTGGCACTTACGGGCATGGTCTGATGTTGCGGACCGACAAGGCGTACGGGTTTTGGATCTTTTTTTGATCCGATCTTAAAGGGGGTAAATACCTTTTGGATGGGACCGGTTCTGTTTTTTGGTCCGGCCAGATCCACATAAATCTTGACTTCTCTGTTGTGGCGGATATTGGCTTGTTTTATCTTTTGAGCCATCATTGCCCACTCTTTTGGCCCGTCATGGGCGGTATTGATACGAAGCACGGAAGCGTAGCTTTTGACCAGGTTGTCAATAAGCTTCTCATCATACGCCGCAATGCCTGGAAGCGTGACCATAATCTTGGTTTTAAAACGGTCATCCTTGCTGTTTTGTTCAAATATCTTGGTATTTTCAAGCGCAATACGCGCTGCTTTGTCATAATCAAGGGGATCAAATTCACTGACAGGGGCTTTATCCAGCAGCCGCTGCAAAATATAGATGTTTTTTTCTACCGCGTTTTGGATACAGCCGTGGCTTCTTCCAAGAGAAGATAGGCCAACCCTGGCCAGATCGCCCTGCAGTTGTGTCAAATCAAACCCGCGAAGTCTCAGGTAGCGATACAGGTTTTTTCTGCTGGGATCGGTTGCGTCTTTTGCCCTGTGTTGCAAATCTTCATGCAGTGTAAGCAGTCTGTCAAGAACCTCTTGCAAAAATTTTTCTTCCATCATCGAAACATTTTCCCTGCCATGCGCATCAGTTTGGGATCGATTGTGTACCTGTTGTCCGTAATCGTTTCGATTGAAACAAAATCAAAAGCGGATTTATTGAACACAACTGCGGATTTGGTTTTTGGTTCTTTAAGCAGTTTTTGAACCGCTTCGGTGACAAATTCTGCAGCCATCAGCCTGTCAAACACGCTGGGATTGCCCCCTCGCTGGATATGACCAAGGATCGTTGCGCGCGTTTCAATCCCTACCTCATCTTCCAGCCATGAGACCAGATCATCTGTTTTGTGCACCCCTTCAGCGGCGATACAGATCACGTAGCGCCTGCCCTTTTGGATCTCATCTTTGAGCCGCGCTCCAAGCGAGTGCAGATCATAATCGGCTTCGGGGATAATGCATGCCTCAGCCCCGCACGCAATAGCTGAAACCAGAGCCAGATACCCGCAGTCTCTGCCCATTGTCTCCACCACGCAGCCGCGTTTGATCGAAGCGGAGGTATCACGTAGCTCATCGGTTGCGGTGCGTATGACATTGAGCGCGGTGTCAACGCCCAGGCAGTACTCGGTACCGTAGATATCATTGTCAATGGTGGCAGGCACCCCCACAAAGCCGGTGTCAAACTCTTTTGAAAAGGTATTAAGCGCACTGAAAGAGCCGTTTCCGCCAAGGACTACGATGCGATCGATCCCTTTGGCACTGAGATTATCATACGCCTTTTGGCGGTATGCTTTGTCATAAAAACGCTTGGAGCGTGACGAGCGGATCATCGTACCGCCCTGGTGCAAAATGCCCGCTACGCTTTCATGGCTTGCTTTTTGGATATTATCATCAATAAGCCCTTCCAATCCGTCATAGATCAGATAAGGAGCAACACCACGGTCAAAACAGTAATCCACAAACTGTTTGACCCCCGGGTTCATCCCCGCGCAGTCGCCTCCTGAACACATAATCGCTATAGCCATTATTCTCCTTTAAACATATCGCGTAAAATCTTTTTGCCCTCTTCCACGCCGGGCTGATCATAGGTATTGATCCGCAAAAACACCCCCATCACGGAAGTAAGCAGCTCGTAATACACTATCAACGCCCCGATTTCGCTTTCATCCAGACGCTGCAGCGTGATCTTATCCGTTACAATATCAAGTTTATCCAAACTTTGCTTGGTGGCTTCACACTGGGAATTGATCAGCGTTTGAAAAGAGTGATCGTTGATATAATCACATTTTTGCAAAAACACCATCTTTTTATCAGCAACAGCCAGATCGTTGCCAAAATCGTTGATTGAAAGAAACGTTACCGTTTTATTGGCAGGCCCGTCAACAAGAAGCTGCAAAAAAGAGTGCTGGTCTACTGATCCGATAATGCCAATGGGCGTAGGACCGAAATGCTGTCCGATCTCATCTTTTTTGCCAAGTGATTCGCCCCACAGCTGCACATACCATTTGACAAAATCATCCAAAACGCTGCTGTAGGCAAACAAAACGTTCGCGCAGTATTGCTCCCTGTGTATGGCGTAATAGTGCGCTTTTTGGATCAGGGTATCGCATTTTCTGTCAAAAAAATCATCCATCATTAAGCGCGCGCCTTCAAGCAGCGCGTTTGTATCATATCCGGCCAGGCACAGCGGTACGATCCCGACCGCGCTTAGCACCGAAAAGCGGCCGCCGACGTTGCCTGCGATATGAAAAGAGGCGATATCATAATACGCGGCGAATTTATCCAGGACCGAATCTTTATCCGTTACTACAGCCACACGCCCCGCGTCTTTTTCAAAACTGATCTTAAGATGAGCGCACAGTGTTTTAAATATCGACACCGTCTCAATAGTCGAACCCGATTTGGATACCATGATAACGACGGTATTTTGCTTGCGCAGCTTTTGCATATTCTTTGTAATCTCGATTGGATCGGAGTTTTCAAAAAAGATGATATTTTTATATCGGGGGCTTTTGTGCTGCAGCATTGAAACAATCGCTTTTGTGCCAAGACTTGATCCGCCGATCCCGACAACAGCGATATTTTCGCAGTTTGAAAACGCACTTGAACGTTGTTTGAAAGCCTGAACCTGCCGTAAAAGACCGCTGTCGTAGGGAAGTTCAAAATAGCCGGTGCTGCCATCACGGCGCTGTTTATCCATCGCGTCGTACACTTTGTGCGCCACACTCTGGCTAAAACCTTCTGTCACTTGGTGGAAATCAAATTCAGGCATGGATACGTTCCTGTTTTTCTGTTTTGCTATACCCAGTATAAACAAGCAAAATTACAACCCGGTTACCAAAAGGGTTTAATTTTGTAATACACTTGTCACTAAAGATGCGTACCATATAAGCAGCACGAAAGCAAAGGCAGCCACTATGCACACAGATTTACTTTTCGGTATCCATTGCCACCAACCCGTTGATAATTTCAGCCACGTCGTCGATGAAGCTATCCAATACGCGTACTATCCCTTTTTCAAAACCCTGCGCAACCATAAAGAGATCTTTGTCAATGTCCACTTCAGCGGCTGGCTGCTGGAATATATCCGACAAAACGCGCCTGAACTTTTTGAGCTGCTGCAAAAGTGCAGCGGTCAGATCGAGTTTTTTACCGGCGGTTTTTATGAGCCGGTACTGCCTTCTATCCCTTCCAAAGACAGACGCGGACAGATACAGATGCTATCAGATTACATTCAAAAACACTTTGGGCAAGATCCAAAAGGGATCTGGCTGACTGAGCGGGTATGGCAAAGTTCGCTTATTACTGATCTTACACACTGCGGTATACAATACGCCATTATCGATGATTATCACTTGCAGACCATAGGCATGGACCCGGTCGAGTGCCGCGGCTTTTTTACCAGCGAAGACAACGGCCGCACAATCGCACTTTTTCCCATCTCCAAAAAGCTGCGCTACCAAATCCCTTTTGCCGATGTAGAAGACGTGATGCAAACGCTTGGCAGCTACCGTGAAAACCCGGGGCACAATGCCGCTGTGATATTTGATGACGGAGAGAAGTTTGGCATCTGGCCGGGAACGTATGAACGCGTATATGAACAGGGGTGGTTGGAGAGCTTTTTTGAGCAAATAGCCGCCTCTTCTGACGTTGACACACAATCCTTTGCCGATTATTTTCATAACAACAAACCCCTTGATAACAGATATATCGAAGAATCTTCTTATAAAGAGATGAGCCAGTGGTCGCTTCCTGCCAAGGATTTTGAAGCGTATGAAAAGGCTGCGGCGATGTTTGAAAATGTCGCGGTTGTCAAAGGGGGCAAATGGAAAAACTTTTTGAACAAATACCAGGAATCCAACTGGCTGCACAAGCGGATGCTGCAGTTTTCAAGGAAAAATATCAAAGATAAAGCCTTCACACAGGCTCTGTACAAAGCCCAGTGCAACGATGTTTTCTGGCATGGAATATTCGGCGGCATTTATCTGCCCAATCTCAGAGACAACGCGTACCGCTATCTGCTGCAGTGCCAAAACATCGCCGCGCCTGAAGCAGGCGTCTACAAAAGCGATATTACTATGGACGGATACGAAGAGTTGTGTTTTTACGCCCGCGATATAAGCATGATCATTTCGCCAAAAAACGGCGGGCAAATCTTTGAACTGGCTTTGACCGACAAGCTTTTTAATCTGCAAAACACGATGACCAGGTACAAAGAAGGGTATCACAACAAGATCGAAAGCGTAGCCGATACCGGGGATTCGCAGCAGGGTAAAACGATCCATGAAAACCTGCTGCAAACCACCCAGGATCTTGCGCTGTATTATGACTGGCATTACAAAAAATCCAATATCGACCATATCACCGACCGGGAGTTTTGTATAGACAGCTTTGAAAAAAACAGTTTCAAAGAATACGGCGATTTTGCCAACCAACCCTTTGACTGCGAGCAGACAACAGAAAACAGCGCGGCGCTGCGCAGACAGGGCGGCATTTATCACCACAATACCAAAACCGAGGCCGCCGTGGCTAAACAATACACCCTCAAAGAGGGCACCTTAGCGCTCAAAACCCGCTTAGAAAGTCAAAACACCCGAAAACTGCTGTATGTCAACGAATGGAATCTGCATTTTGCGGATATGCAGCAAGTTTACTTTGAAAGGAGCTCACTGGATGCGAGCCTGCATATTTTCAGCAAAAATGTACAAATCACCGATCTATATACCCAAAAACGGATTGTTTTTACGTGTGATGACAGGCTTGATATCTACATAGTGCCGATGAAAACAATCAGCCAGAATGAATCGGGCATCGATTATACGATCCAGGGAGTTTCCATAGCATTTATCACCCCCTTTGGCAAAAACTGCGATTTTGCTCTGCAGATGCGTATACATAATCTGTAAATCCGCTGTTATCCGATATAACGCTTGCGCTGGGCCGGTTTAATCTTTGCCGTATCCACCAGTATAAAGCTGTCGATGCATTCACTGAAATCGGGATCAATATTGTACGCGCAAAACCGTATCCCGCCCTCTTCACACAGGTCGCTGTACTGTTTGTACAGCATGGGCACGCTTACTTCCAGTGACTGCAGGAGCTTTTTGAGGGTTTTGAAATCCTTTTTATAATCGGAAAAATCAAACTTTTCGTCAAATTCCATCTCATTTAAGCTTGCAAAACGGTATGGCAGCCTGGCACGTACCAACTCCTCAGGGCTTCCAAAATATCCGTCATAAAAGCCAAGGATCAAATCTTTTGCCACCTTGGGATAGCCCGCGCTGAGCGTCACCGGACCAAACATATAACGGATATCGGGATTGGCTTTCAGGTACGCGCCGATGCCCTGCCAAAGATAATCAAGCGCTCTGGTACCCCAGTACTTTGGCTGTACGAAACTGCGGCCCAGTTCGATCGCGTCTTTAGTGTAGGTATCGATAAATTCACTGCTTGGTTCAAACAGTGTCGCCGTATATAGTCCAGTAATCCCCTCTTGATCTATAACCTGCGCGCATTCTGCGATGCGGTAGGCTCCGACAACTTCCAGTTCCTTTGGATCAAAAAGGACGATATGTTTGTACAGATTGTCAAAGCGGTCGATATCGCGGCGCTTGTTGGCACCCTCGCCTACTTTTCTAAAACTGATTTCTCGCAGCCTGCCCAGCTCCTTGAGTAGCTCATTGCTCTGAGGATCTGGCTGATACAGATAGATCGCTTTGCCATCACGGGTAGAACCAAGATGCTGCGAAGCGTCGAGTTCTTTTTTGATATCTCTGATATCACCGGGATGGGCGATGGCGCTTTGGGTTTGAAAGAAGCTGTTTCCTTTGCTTATTGCATAAATCTGTTTGCGGTACATTTTGACCACTTTGTCTGTTTGGACCCCTTTTGGCAGGGTGTACTTTGCCGGAATTATTTTGCCGATACCGATCTTGATCGTTTTATTTTTTTGTTTAAACATCTCATCTGCCAGCAGCAGCGTGGCAAGGTTTTTGTTCAGTGAAGAAACCGAATAAAAGGTTTTGGAGTTTTTAGCGTTGATATGCACCGGCAGGATCGGCGAAGCCGTGCGTTTGGCGAAGTTTAAAAAGCCTTTGTTCCATCTGCCGTCTTTGACTCCCGAGGGTCCTAAGCGGCTTACTTCTCCTGCCGGAAAAAAGATCACGGCTTCATCACTATTTAGCGCATCATATATCTGCGTGATGCTTGCTTTGCTCTGGCGGCTTTGGAAATTGTTGATCTCAAGCAGCAGCGGTCGCAGGGGTTCAAACCCGCGCAAAAAATCATTGGCCACGATCTTGATATCTTTGCGCACCTTAGCCACCAGATCCAAAAGCGCCAGCGCGTCCAGCCCGCCAAGCGGATGGTTTGCTATAATAACCACCCGTCCGTGGCTTGGGATATTTTCCAGTTCTTTGTCTTTGTAGCTGAAATCAAAGTCAAAATACTCCATCACCGACTGGATAAAGCCAAAGCGGTCCAAATGCGCGTTTTGGGCCAGAAACTCATTGATACGGTCCTGATGGATAACGGAATTGGCAAATTTGCCGATCGCTTTTTTGACGATCTTGTTTTTTTTGAGTTTGGGGTAGTTTTTGGCTATTTCTTTTTCTATATCTATCATTACACAACCTTTGTACTTTATGATAGCGATTCAATATTACATGTTGATTGCAACTTGGCTACGTTTTGTTATAATGATTTCTAATAAAATAACCCACAAGGAAACGGTGTGCCCCTGACCGATATCAATCCCGCCTCGCTTGTAGAGAAACTGGATGTAGCGTATATAGAATCCCAAGAAGAAACCAACAGGCTCATTACCAACTTTTTGCAAAAACGGGTGCGAAAAGTTTACAGCACCGACAATCCCGAGTATGC
>CAYUAC010000090.1:7663-8132 GCA_964442515.1 uncultured Campylobacterales bacterium
TAAAAATATCGATTTGATCATTACCGAAATCCAAACTCCCTGTGAACGTTTTCTCAACGCCGTCAAAATACTGCGCAAAAAGTATAAAAACGCCAAAGTGATCTTTACCAGCGACCAGCACAAAGAAGAACTGTTTTTAAAAGCGATCGAAAACAATGCCGAAGGGTTTCTGATCAAGCCCATTTCGCCAAACACGACCCTGCAGCCGCTTTTAAACAAGATAGCGGTCCAGATACACAAAGAGCGGCTGTTAAAAGAGTACACCGATACGCTTCGTTTGATTCTGGATTATATCGACAGTATGATCATCGTTACCGACGGAGAAAAGCTTTTTAACTGCAACAACGCGTTTTTAACATATTTTCAGTGCAAAAACTTCAGCTGCTTTACGCAAAAACATCCGAGGCTGAGTGATATTTTCATCTGTCAAGAGGAATATATCTGCGGCCCGGGCTGGCTGAAACAGTTA
>CAYUAC010000091.1:0-302 GCA_964442515.1 uncultured Campylobacterales bacterium
TTGCCGTTCCCGTCGATGAAACGGATCTTCACATAGCGCGATATGGCGTAGACTTCGCTGATGGGCAAAGCGATGCTTTTATTGATAAAAAGCCGCTTTATATGCCAGGTGCCGTATATCTGTGTCGCCGCGCCGTCACTGACTTGCAGATGGGTTTCGTGCAGTTTTACTCCGATGTCGCTTCGTCTGAGGACAAGATCTCTTTTTTCAACTGCGCTATCTGTCTGTCCGCTGCTTTGTTCAAGCCGTCCATGAAGGGTTTGAGTCGTTTCCATAGTTCTCTCCTGCTGTTGTATTTGAGG
>CAYUAC010000091.1:312-8128 GCA_964442515.1 uncultured Campylobacterales bacterium
GCCGCGTTTGAGCGAAAAGTCCTGCATCCCCAGCCGCCGTTGCAAAAACTCCTCCGCGACAAAACCGTTGATCTGCGCGCGCAGCGGCTCCATCAGGTCACTTGCGAGGGCGAAGTGGTCGCGAAAGGGGGTATGCAGATAGCTGATACCCGGGTCAAAGCCGCGCATATAAAGTTTGGCCGCAAGGGAGTGGTAACAGATCGTATAGACAAAGCTCAGCAGCGCGTTGACGGGGTCCTGCGGCGGGTTTTTGCTGCGGTAGCCTCTGGTGAGCTTGCGCTCAAACAGACCAAAATAGCGGCTGAAGTAGCGTTTGGCAAAGTTGCCCTCTATGCCCAGTATCTCCTGTATGCCCTTTGCCAGAGCCAAAGCGCTCAAATCTTCCGTGGTGTCTATGACGATACCGTGGGTTTCCAGCTGTGCCGCGTGGCTGCGAAATTTTTCTTTGAGCAGCAGCTTCGAAAGGGGTACAGATCGCTGTGTCGCTTTGTACTGGGCGATCTTGAGATCGCTGTTTTTTGCCCGCGCGGGCAGGGTCAGCGCCATCTGCCTGCCGTCTTTGGAAAGATAGAGCAGGGGGATCTCCCGCCGTGTCAGCTCCAGGACCGTTTTTGGCTCCAGGGAGACACTTTGGGTGATGATGAGCATATCCACAAGCCGCAGGGGGATGGTTTGAGTTTGGGTATGGAGGCGCTCTGATTTTGTCGTGACGCTTTCTTGGGATTTGTCGATGATGATCGTGTTCATATGATAATCGCTCCTTTGTCATAGACCGCTTCGACGGCGCAGCCGAGGTCGATCGGTTCGGGGTAGATCTCTACCAGATGCAGTCTGTCGTGTTTCGTATCCATCTTTTTTGTTATCGCTTGTAGCAGCTTTGAGACCTCTTCTGGACCAAGCAGTGTTTGCAAAGCCGATTTCTGTCCGCCCAGTGCCAGCGGATAAGCCAGTTTCCTGACACGGTAGAGGCGTTTAGGGCTTTTGACGTCGTAGCACAGCAGATAGTGTTTACGCATATGACCTCCTTTGATGCCACATTGTAAAGGAAAGTAGCGACATATAGTGACGTTTCTTGAGAAAATGATCATATGTTCTATAACTTAAAAAAACTCTGATACAATTTTGTAATCAATTTTTGAAAGACTGTTATGGAATACGTACATTTATCGGTTTTGGCAAAGATGAAAGAACCGCCTCCCTTTTTCATCGGATCACAGCTTAGAGGCGGGTTTGGCCACGCTTTGAAAAAGACGGTGTGTATCAACCCCTCCTTTCACTGCGAAGGGTGTTTTGGGGCAAGGGAGTGTCTGTATTATGATTTTTACGAAAAAAAAGGGGCGTTTCACGACTATCGCTTTGACTTTCAGCTTGGCTTTAGCTACTACGACTTTTCTCTCTATCTTTTCAAGGAAGCCGCGCGCAAGCTGCCCTACGTACTCAGCGCTTTGCACAGGCTGCTGACGCAGCAGGGGCTGGGGCCAAAAAGAGAGTGCGCGGATGACGCCGAGTACTTTATCAACGGCGAGAGTGTCTACAAAGAGGGAGAGTTCGCGCTGCCCCGTGAGTATATACAAACTTTTCAAAACGACACGTACTGTCCGGATGTCACGCTACGATTGCATACGCCGCTGCGCATCAAGAAGCAAAACCGATACGCGCGTCCACAACAGCTTGAGGCTAAAGATATTTTGCTTTCAATACAAAAGCGCGCGGCCCAGCTTGGCGAATGGGAACCTGCGCGGCTGGATCTGGACTTTGAGACGGTGGACAAACAGCTGGAGTATACCCGCTTGATGCGCTACTCCAACCGCCAGAAAACGGCCATGAAGTTTGACGGAGTGACCGGGCAGATGCGCCTGCGCGGGCTGGATAGGACCAACTATGAGCTGCTGCGCCTTGGCGAGCTTATCGGTGCGGGCAAAAGCACCGTTTTCGGGCTGGGAAAGATAGAGATTGAACACAATAGCGAGGAGGTGAGATGAGCAGATATCTATACGGTGCGAGTGTGCAGGGAATTCAGGAGTTTATATTTAAAACCAACTCTTTGCAAGAGATCGTGGGAGCCAGTGAGATAGTCAAAAGTGTAGCAGATGAGTTTGATAAGATGGCAAAGCTTGAGGAGCGTGATATTTGGCTCAATGCAGCGGGAAACATAAAAGCCGTGTTCAGCGATGAACAAACACTGCGAAACGTTGTCAGGGAGTTTCCCAAACAGATCATGCAAACGGGCTACGGTATCACCGTCAGTCAGGCGGTCGTGGATATGCGCAAGCCTGAGTACAACACGCAGGCTAAAGCGATAAAAGAGCTTGAGAAAAAACTCAAAATCCAAAGAAACAGACCCTCTATCCCCCTTGATACAAGCATCAATATCCTCAAACTCAACCCAAAAACGGCAAGAGCTATCTGGAGTGAATCAAACGAGGGGCTAGATATTGCAACGCAGCAAAAAAGAGATGCGTATGCAACTTGGTTTAAACAGCAGCATATGAGTGAGAAGGATTTTAAAAAGTCAAAAGAGATGGCTTTTATTTCAAACGGCAAAAGAAAGATAGCCGTTATTCACGCTGACGGTAACGGACTTGGGCAGCTGATACCACAAATAAATGATATACCAAAGTTTTCAAAAGGGCTTGAAGATGCTACAGACGCTGCATTTAAAAGAGCAAAAGAGTGTGTAGCAGACAGTAAAATACGAAAGGTGATTCTTGGCGGTGATGATATGACCGTCATTTGCGATGCCAACTACGCGCTGGAGTTTACGCAAACTTTTTTAGCAGAATTTGAAGAACAGACTGCAAATATCAAACAGTTAAAAGATGCGGGAACCAACAAGCTCACCGCCTGTGCGGGGATAGCGTATGCCAATGAAAAGTACCCCTTTCACTACGCTATCTCTTTGGCTGAAGCACTGTGCAGTGTGACAAAAAAGCACGCCAAAAAAGTTGATGCAAACCTTGCACCCTCCAGTTTGATGTTTCACAACATCCAAAGCAGCAACTTCCAAAGCTGGGATAAGTTTGTGCAAGATGAACTCACTATCCAAAATGACAGTAAAACATTGCGGTGTGATTTTGGTCCCTACTATTTAGATCAAGAAAAGCAGCCAAAAATCAAAGATTTTCTCAATACCGTTGAAGCGTATAGATGCGAAGGCAGTCCTATAAGCCGTCTTAGAGAGTGGATAGGAGAGCTGCACAAAAGCCAAACCTATGCAGACAATCTGCTTGATAGGATCAATGAGATGGCATCACAAAACAGCAAGTGGAAAAGCTGCGTGATGGAGTTAAATCTTTCACAGCTGTATAAAGGGTTGGCAAATCAAAAGCTTGTAACACCAAAAGACAATGCAGAGAAAACCCCTATCTATGATGTCTTGCAAATCCTATCCGTTACGGAGGCCAAATAATGACACTGAAGTATAGATTAGAGTTTTTTGATTACTGGCATATCAGCAGCGGGCTAAGTGCGGGAGCAAAACTTGACAGTACGGTTGTCAAAGACAGTGAGGGTCTGCCCTATGTAGCAGGAAAAATTATAAAGGGGCTGAGCCGAGAGATGGCGGAGCTTTTAGCAAAGCAGGAGTTTGTAGAGAAATGTTTTGGCAGTGAGGGAGGAAAGATGGGAGAATGCTACTTTTCAAACGCTGTTATCAGTGATAGTACCGCAAAGCAGATTGTAGAAAATAAGTTGCAAGACAACCTTTACGATGTCATCGCTTCAACGCAGATAGGAGCAAACGGAATTGCCGTAGATAACAGTCTGCGGGAGATAGAGGTGGTAGTTCCGCTGACACTTGAAGGTACTGTAGAAGATGTCCCGCAACACTATAGAGACAATATGCTGCGATCTTTGAAAATGATAAAACGGATGGGGCTGAATCGCAACAGAGGTCTTGGCAGATGCGCATTTAGCGTAGAGGAGGCAAAATGAGAGAGCTGGTTTTTCAAGTGGAGTTTAAAAGCGATGTTGTTTTGCCCGCTACTTCAAACACCGAGGGTAGGATCGAGCAGTTGGATTTTATAGCGGGGTCAAACTTTTTAGGAATGGCCGCAAGAAAGTATCCTGAATTTAAAAATCCTTTTGATATGTTTCATAGCGGAAAAGTACGATTTGGCGATGCGCACTTGCTGAAAAACGGCAAAATGACGTATAAGATGCCCCTTTCCATCTTTAAAGAAAAAAACGACGAGCATATAATAGTCAATCAGATAAAAGATTCTATCGATAGCCTAAAGCAAGCCAAACAGTTGCGTGAAGGCTACATCACCAAAGATAGGAAAAAAGTGTTTGCGGAGTATGTGTACTCTCAAAAATCAGCACATGATAAAAAGCACAGACGAAGCAAAGAAAGCGGGATGTATGGCTACAATGCCCTCAAAAAAGGCAGTAAATGGCAGTTTGCGGTCAAACTTGATGAAGGTATCGGCAAAGAGGATGAAGCGCTGCTTGTTAAAACGCTTGAATCAAGCAATCGGCTGGGAAAGTCCAGATCGGCTGAGTACGGCAAGGTTGCGATAAAACATCTACCGGATGCAAAAAAAGATGATATTGCAAGTTCAGGTAAAAACGATGATGAGGTAGTGCTGTATTGTAATAGCCGTTTGGCTCTTGTGGATGAAAAAGGTAATCCTACGTATAACCTAACGACTATTTGTGAAAGATTGGATAAAGATAATATCAACTACGACAAAACGCAACTGCGAACCTCTACTTTTACACCGTATAATGGCGCAAGAAAAACAAAAGATTATGAACGCCTTTGCATCAACAAAGGCAGTGTCATAGTGCTAAAAAGCATTACAAATGAGCAGTTAGCGCAGATTCAAAAGGGGGTAGGCGCGTTTTTGAGTGAAGGGTTTGGCGAGATTATCATCAATCCGCAGTTTCTTATGCAAGAGGGCTTTGCATTTGAAAAAGAAGAAACATCACAGCCGCTCAAAGATACAAGACAAAAAATAACGCAAACATTTTCAGACCGTACCGTGCAGTTTTTGGCCAACAGGCACAACCAAAAAATAGATACGCTTGATCTTGCCAAAGAGGTAGCGGAGTTTGTAAAGAAACATAAAAAATCTACTTTTGCAAAGATAAAGCCTTCACAGTGGGGCAAGGTACGTTCTATCGCCGCAAGTAATGAAGATGATTTTTTACAAGAGATAAAAGAGTACATAAGTAACGGCAGTAAAAAGTGGGAAGAGAAGCAGATAAAAGTATTGATCGGTATCGTAGAACAACACGCTACCGACAAACGATACTTTACCCGACTGCTAGCTATGAAGATGGGAGGCGACAATGAGTAAGGTACATATCGCACATATCGTGATAGAAGCACAAACACCGCTGAAAGTAGGCAGTAACGCGATGGATTTTTTAAACGACGCACCCGTGCAGCGAGACTGGAACGGCTTGCCGATGATACTGGGTACTTCGATAGCCGGCGTGCTTCGAAAAGCATACGGGGACGGTGCAAAGAAGGTTTTTGGACAAGACGAGGGATCAAAGGTGATCATCTCCAACGCACTGCTTCTTGATGAACATGAAAAGGTGCATGAAGAGCTGCTTTTGGAAAAATCGAAATTTTTACGGCATTTTGAAACCCTGCCCGTGCGTCAACATACCGCCATCGACCATACAGGTACAGCAAAAAACGGCGCGAAATTTGACGAGGAGGTTGTGTACAAAGGCAGCAGGTTTAAATTCAGTATCGAATACATAGAAGATGACACAGAGGGCTTTGAAAAGATTTTGAATCTTTTGGGCAAAGAGACGCTGCGTTTTGGCGGCGGTATGACAAAGGGCTTTGGCAAGGTCGGCGTTGTTTCTGTCAAAAAAGCGGCGATGGATTTGGCAGAATATACAAGTTCGCTCAATGAGGATATCGGTCAAGAGTACAAGCCGGCTAGGGCAGATACGCAATATACCAAATACACGCTTCGTATAAAACCCGATGACTTTTTTATGTTTGGCAGCGGGTTTGGAGATAAGGAGGCGGATATGACGCCTGTTTATGAACAGGAGATTGACTATGACAAAGGAGGGCTTAGTGAAAAAATGATTTTCATCCCCGCTTCTTCGATAAAGGGAGCGTTGGCTCACCGCACGGCGTTTTATTACAACAAAGCAGAAGCTGTTTTTGCCGATAAGGTGTCAAACCATGATGACTTTACGGGTGCAAACAATGAAGCGGTCAAAGCGATTTTTGGGCATAAAAAAGAGATAAAAGAGGGTGAAGAGCTTGGACAAAAGGGAAAGGTTCTTATAAGTGATTGTTTTAAAAAAGAAAATGCAAGCACAAAAACCTTTGACCATGTCAGTATAGACCGCTTCACCGGCGGTGCGATAGAAGGTGCGCTTTTCAATGAAAAAACAGTAGCCGATGACGGAGAGGAGTATGAGATAGAGATACTGCTTGAAAAAGGGATCGCGGATAAGTATACCAATGCTTTTGAATCAGCACTGAATGAGATAACAACGGGGATGCTGCCCCTTGGTGGGGCCACAACAAAGGGGCACGGGGTGTTTAGCGGAAGTTTATGTAAGAATGGGGTGAAGATATGAAAAAAAATGAAACTGAAGTAATAAATTATATTAACGGTTTAAAAGGTTATCAGGGATACATTCAGATGAGTGACAACGCTATAAAAGATATTTGGCATAACTTTAGCGATATAAACTTTACTCCCAAAAGCGGCTTTGTCTATGAAGCACACTTTTTTAACGGCAAGGATTCTATAGCTATCAGGCAGATAAATAATGAGTGGATAGTAGATGAGGTAGAAAATGTACCTATGGATAATGTGCAAGTCTTTGAAGGCAAGCATAACATAAAAGTCAAAATGGCTCAAGTCTGGGAAGAGACAAAAGATGAGTTGTGCGAAAATATGCCCGTACAGAAGCTAAAAAAAGTCGTGTTTGCAGGATTTGAAGGAGGCAAAAAATGAGTATAACCGCACCCTATAACTTTGTACCTTTAAACCAAGAGGTGTTTTTTCCTGATTGGGCGGAGCAGGTAAGTCACGATATCCCATTTAGCGACGGTGAGAGCGGGGAGATCGACATAACAATAGAGGCGAAAAGTCCTGTATTTGTAAGAGATAGTCAGGATGAAGAGACGTTTTGCAACTATAACGGTCAATACTATATCCCGGGAAGTTCAGTGAAAGGGATGGTGCGCAATGTACTGGAAATACTCAGCTTTTCAAAGATGAGCTTTATTGATGATAAAACATATGCAGTGAGAGATTTAAGAAACAGAGACTTATATATGTCTCAAATGAAACCTCAAAATATTTTTTGCGGTTGGCTAAAAAAAGTGGGTAATGACTATAAAGTAGAAAATTGCGGAATACCGGGACGTATTCGACATGAAGAGATAGACGAAATATTTGAAGTTGAATTTGCTAAAAAGTTCAAAGCCCCTTTTAATAATAGGGGTGAATTTAAAAACAAACCTCAATTTAAAACAGCAAAGTACAAGTATGAACTTTTAAAGGAAAAAAAATTAGAACAAACCTTTGATTACCATAAAAAAGACAAGCTTCGAGAGGTCTATAAAAAAGGTACACAAAAAAAAGGCACTATCGTTTTTACAGGACAGGCCAGTGCAAGGAAAGATAAAGGAAAGTTTGATGCAAAAATATATGAGTTTATATTCTTTGATGCAAAAGAGGAGTTACCACTAGATAAAAAAGTATTTGAAAATTTCAAATTCGCTTATTTTGACGGACGAGAAACCGAACCTAAAGAATCACCTGATTGGGATTATTGGAAAAAAAAGCTGCTAAACGGTGAAAAAATACCTGTATTTTTTCAA
>CAYUAC010000092.1:0-8063 GCA_964442515.1 uncultured Campylobacterales bacterium
GATGGTTATGCAACAAGCCCCAGAGCATACTATACGGGAGTGAAGGTAGCGTTTTGAAACATTTGGCACTTGTTTTTTTTGTAACTATAACGCTGCAGGCATATGAAAAGGTGATTGCGCTCAGTCCCGCTATCAGTGAAATCGTTTTTGCTCTTGGTGCCCAGGATAAACTGATAGCAAACACCAGGCACAGTTCTTATCCCAAAGAGGCTGAGACTTTGCCAAAAGTCGGGGGGTATTTCTCCCCCTCGCTTGAAAAGATTCTGGCGCTGCAGCCTGATCTGGTGATTATGCAGGAAAGTTCAAGAAATATTGCGCACAAACTGAACAAGCTGGAAATAGCAACAAGGGTGGTCCGGATTGATACGATGGAATCGATCAACGATACGATCCAAACAGTGGGAAAGCTTCTTGACCGCACAGCCCAAGCAGCAAAGCTCGTTGGTGATATCCAAAATGCGTTAGAGGGTACAAAAGGAATCGTGCAGGATAAAAAAATACTGTTTGTTATAGGCCATAACGTTGATTTGACCAAAGAGATTTATGTCGCGGGGCAAAATCTTTATCTTGATGATATTATCGAGGCCAGCGGCAATACAAACGCTTTACAAAGCAAGCGTCGGGGGCAGCCGGTGTTGAACTTAGAACGCGTCATCGCCCTTAATCCCGATATCATCATCCTTTTGTCTCCCTATATGGAGCAAAACGGTCTGGATAAAAAGACGCTGCGCGCACCGTGGGAACAACTGCCCCTGCAGGCGGCCAAAACGGGAAATATCTTTGTTCAGTCAAATGAGTACGCGGGTATCGCCAGCCACCGTGTAATTAAGTTTATAAACGATTTTAAAAGGTATCTGCTTGAAGTTAAGGATTGAACGTATCGCTTTGAAAATACTCAATGATATCTCCTTTGAGCTTTCTTTGGGCCAGAATGTGTGTATCATCGGGTCAAACGGAGCGGGCAAAACCACCCTTGCCAAAGCCATAGCGGGATTGATTGAAAACAACAGTGTTTCTATAGATCAGATCCCCCTTGCGCAGTTAAAACCGCGTGTCAGGGCAGGGCACCTTAACTATGTCCCTACGGCTTTGCACGTTTTTGATGAGTATATCAGCGTGTATGAATATCTGGAATTAAGCTCTCTTGAGGGGGCGGATAAAGCCAAAATCACAGAGGTGATGGAACTTTTACAGATACGGTATCTGCAAGATAAAAGCACAAAGGTTCTTAGCAGCGGGGAGGCCAATCTGCTGCAGTTTGCCTCTTCGCTGCTGCATGGGGCTGATTTTACGATCTTTGATGAACCCACCGCCAATTTAGACAGTGATAAAAAGATACTGGTGTACAATATCCTCAAAAACTGTACAAAACTGCCTTCAAAGCTTGTTATCACCCATGATCTGAACCTGGCTTACCGGCTGGGGTATGACGTGTTGTATCTGCAGGAGGGAAAACTGACTTTTAGGGGCAGCTGTGGAGACTTTTTTTCACAAAAGAATCTCGCGGCAATTTTTGGTAATTCTATCAAAAGGGTGGATGATTATTTCATGGTGAATTTCCAATGAAAAAGGCGGTATTTATCTGCGGTTTGCTGATACTGTGTGCAGCACCGTTTTTTGGCGAGGCGGATATAGATTTCTCAACCGTTTTTCAAAAGGACGGTGCGGCCCAGATGCTGTTTTTTGATATCCGTCTGCCGCGGGTTTTGGTAGCGTTTTTCAGCGGCGGTATCCTTGCTTTGGGCGGGCTTGTTTTTCAGGCGGTTTTTCGCAACCCTTTAACGACTCCTTTTACCCTGGGTATTGCAAGCGGTGCCACTCTCGGCGCGGCGGGTGCGATACTGTTTTTGCCCATGAGCCTTTTTTTCCTAAGCTATCTGTTTAGTTTTGCGGGGGCTGCTTTTACCGTCGCGGTTTTGTTTTTTCTGTCCCGATATCTGAGTAAACAGGGGACAAATTCGCTGCTGCTGGTAGGTATCGCGTTGTCGTTTTTTTACTCCGCGCTGCTGATGGTGGCGTATTATATCAGTGATTTTACGCAAAGTTATTCGATTCTGCGTTTTACGATGGGCAGTTTGAATATCGTCGGTTTTGAAAGTGTCTACCCCGTTGTTGCGGCCGCGGTCCTTTTGCTGCTGATCGTGCTTGCTAAAAGGCAGGATTTCAAACTGCTGCTTACGTCATACGACAACGCTTTTATAAAAGGTATCGCGATTAAGCGGTTAAATATTATTTTGCTTGTCAGCGTATCTTTAAGCGTAGGCGTATGCGTCAGTGTTGTCGGGCCTAT
Source organism: uncultured Campylobacterales bacterium (assembly GCA_964442515.1). Classification (GTDB taxonomy): domain Bacteria; phylum Campylobacterota; class Campylobacteria; order Campylobacterales; family Sulfurovaceae; genus TCS-49. The sequence goes on from CAYUAC010000092.1 coordinate 2,291, forward strand.
CGGTTTTGTCGGACTTGTTATTGCCCATATGGTAAAAATGCTGTATCAAAAAAGCAGTGAAAAGCTTATTTTGCCGGTGTTTTTTTACGGAGGTATCTTTTTAGTGCTGTGTGATTTGATCGCCAGAATTTTCCCCACTGCCTCGGCACTTCCTGTTGGGGTTGTTACTTCTTTTGTGGGAGGTCCGTTTTTTATTTATATTATTATTAAAAGAAAGCAAGAATACGCGGGATGATGCATGGGTGTTAAAACTGTTTTGACGCATAAAGACCTTGAACCTTTCTTGCATGTCACAAAGCTTGATAAAACCCAAAGCGGCATCACCGACACTGTGTATATCGCCGATGATACCTACATTGTCAAGATTTTTGAAAAAGCCGGGGCAGCCCGTGTACAAGCCGAGATCGATCTGCTGCGTCATTGCAGACACCTCAACGTTGCAAAAGTGATCAAACACTGCATTATCAGACAAAAGCAGGCCCTCATTTTCCAAAAATGCCCGGGGCATGTCGTAACGGAGGTCAAAAATACGCACATCAAACAGATAGGGCGTTTTTTAAAAGCGCTGCACCAAAAGACGCAGGGAATGCACAGTTCCAACGCAGCGGTTTTTGACCGGCAGCATGTAGAGTCTGTGATTTATCAGACAGAAAAAAGTGAATTTATACAAGCTTTTAAAAAACTTACAATTACCCCGGGCAGAGACGGCATTATCCACGGCGATCTTTTTGTCGATAACGCCGTTTTTGAAGATGACAGATTAGGGTGCGTGTATGATTTTACGCAAAGCTGCAGCGGGGATTTTCTCTTTGATCTTGCCGTGGCGGCCCTTTCATGGTGTCAAAACAGGACACAGGTACAAACACTGCTGCGGGCGTATAAAACAGATATTACTGCTGATATGTTTGCCCAATATGTCGCGTATGCCAGGTTGTTTTACACTGCGAAGCGATTTTTAAACAAAAGAGATTATACTGACTTATGGAGGAAAAATGATACAAACGATAACGGGAACGGTTGATTTTATCGAGAGTTTGCGGGGCAAAGATGCGGACTTTTTACTGGCTTTGAGCAACAGCGATACCGCGCAGATTGAAGGCATCACGCAAGCCGGCATCCCCGGCGCCATTCATTTGACACCCACGCTGGACAGCGAGTTTGTCTGTACCGGCTGCGTACGAAGCCTGCCCGGGGTTGCGACAACCCCCTCAGGCGTCCCCACGCCCGCGCTGGTAACCAGAGGGGTGCATACGCTGCGGCCGTTTAAAAATATTGAACTGCTCAATCTGGGGCTGCAAAAACTTCCAGACGTTACTTTTTTCAATATCCGCGATTTCGGCCTTGATCCAAGCGGCAGTATCGCAGATGGGGCGGCTATAGAAGCGATGGAGGTTTTTGAAAAAGGAGTGGAGTTTGGGCAAAATTATGAACCCGCCGGAGAGTATGTGATCCTTGCGGAGTCGGTACCAAGCGGTACCACCACGGCGCTGGCGACCGCTCTTGGGCTTGGATATGAGGCCACAGAGTGTTTTAGCAGCAGTTTTGCCAAAAACCCCGCAAGTATCAAAGCCGGGGTGATTGACAGCGCTTTGGCAAATATAGACAGCAGCGATGATCTGTTTGCCAGAGTCGGCACGGTCGCAGATAATATGCTTATTTTTAATGCCGGTTTTGTTCTGGGTGCCAATAACCGCGGCTTTCGCACACTTTTAGCCGGCGGAACGCAGATGGCGGCGGTTTTGCTGCTTGTAAACAGTGTGCTCAGGCAGATGCGGGGCAGTATAAACAGCAGCAAGATAGCACTTGCGACTACACCCTGGATCGCAAATGATCAAAATTCCGATATCAAAGCGTTATTGGGGATGCTTGATTTTGATATCAACAGTTATTACGCAACATTTAGTTTTGCAAAAAGCAAAAGCGACGCATTGCGACTGTATGAAAAGGGAGAGGCAAAAGAGGGCGTCGGGGCCGGCGCGGCTTTGATACACGGCTATCTGAACGGTTTGGATGAAGCCGCGATAATACAACGGGTTGAAAGTTTTTTAGCATGAAAGTATTATACTTTGGCGGGCAGAAATCGGGTAAAAGCAGACTGGCCGAGCAAAAGGCTTTAGAATTGGCAAAAAACCAAGCGGTCTATGTCGCCACTTATGACAACAGTTACGGCGACGCGGCGATGCAGGTCAGGCTCAAGCGCCATCAACAGCAGCGCAGTTCGCGTTTTGTCACTGTTGAAGAAGCATACGACTTGACCGGGGTCGTACAACCGGGCAAGACGTATCTAGTTGATTGCCTTTCTATGCTTATATTAAATAATATGAGCAAAGATAAAAACTTTGTAAAACAGCAGCTTGAAATAATCTGCGCGCTTGAATGCAACCTTGTTTTTGTCCTCAATGATGTGGGCAGCGGCGTGATCCCTCTTGGCAAAACAAGCAGGGAATATGTGGACAGAAGCGGTGAAACAGGGCAGTTTATAGCGTCTTTGTGCGATCTTGTGTATGAGGTCAAGCTTGGTCTGCAGGTGCGTTTAAAATGAGGGCGTACACGCACGGCGGAGACGTAGCCTCTTTTGCCAAAAAATTTGGATGCAAAGAAAGTGAGATTGCCGATCTTTCTTCCAATATCAACTTCTTGCAACCGCACACCGATATCGCCGGTACCGATATCGCGACCTATCCGCGGTATGAAACGCTCTATGATGCCCTTGGCAGCCATTTTGGCATCTCCTGTTCGCAGTTTGCTCTTTTTAACGGTGCCAGCAGCGCTATTTTCGCGTTGATGGCGTATCTGCCCCATACGCAGTGCTGTATATACGCTCCGGCATACTCGGAGTATAAAAAGGCTGCGGCTCTTTTTGATAAAAGCATTACCCTCATAGACCGTTTTACCAAGATGGATACGCCCGTGGATAAAAACGCTCTTGTGGTCTTTGTCAATCCAAGTACCCCCGATGGCTGCGTGTATGATATGCAAAAGCTGCTTGCGTACTGGCATAAACAAAACGCCTGCGTTATTATCGATGAATCGTTTTTACAATACTGCAATACGCCAAGCGCGGCACGCTGGCTGCAGGAGTATGACAATCTTTATATCATCCGTTCATTGACCAAGTTTTACTCCTGTGCCGGCGTTCGTATAGGTCTTGTGCTTTCTGGGGATCACAATATCCAAAAGCTTGCACAAAAGCAGCCGCCGTGGCCCGTTTCGGCTTTTGATGGCGCGTACATTGCCCAGGCGTTGGGAGATAAAAGGTTTCATACCCAAACGCTGCAGATTACGAAACAAAACAAAACCTATCTTTATGATATCTTAAATAACTCGGGGCTTTTTAGCAGGATCTATCCAAGTCAAGCCAATTTTGTCTTAGCCAGGCTGCGAAATAAAAATGCCCGCTGGCTGCAGGCAAAGCTCAGTGACGCAAAGATTTTGATTCGAAACTGTGAGAATTTTGATTTTTTAGATGATACCTATGTGCGCTTTGCGGTTAAAAGCAGGTCGGATCTGCAACGACTGCAAGCTGCGTTTGAAAAGATCGGCGCATGAAAGATATCTCAATTTTTGGTACCTGCAGCGACGCGGGCAAAAGTACGCTGACCTTTGTTATCGCCAAACTGCTGCAGCAACACGGGATTGCTACGACGGTGTTTAAAGCCCAGAATGTTTCCAATAACGCCCAGGTTGCCGATGACGGCAGTGAGATCGCCGTTTCGCAGGCTTTTCAAGCTTCAGTCTTACGGGTCCCCACTTCATATCGCAATAATCCGGTACTGTTAAAATCAGGTCAAAAAAGTACTGCGTCTTTGATCGTGAAGGGAAAAACAGCCGGAGAGAAGGACGTGCGCCGTTATTATCAAGATATTGACCTGCTCAAACCCGTGGTCAAAGAGGCGTTTACCCACCTTCAAAAGCATTATGAGTGTGTAGTGGCCGAAGGGGCGGGCAGTCCGGTGGAACTCAACCTCATGAACAAGGATTTGTCCAATATTTATATTGCCTCAGAGTTTGATACCAAAATCATCTTGGTTGCCGATATCGAAAAAGGAGGCGTTTTCGCCTCAATCTGGGGCGTGTATAATCTTTTGCCCCCAAAACTGCGCGGCAACATCATCGGCGTTGTAATCAACAAGTTCAGAGGAGACATAACCCTTTTTGATGAAGGTGTAGCTATCATTGAACAGCGCTTTAAAATTGCTGTGCTGGGCGTTTTGCCTTTTAAAACTTTCAACCTGGGGTTTGAAGACAGTCAAAGTCTTGGAGGGTTTGTGCAGGCAAAAATGCAGACTAAACTCAAAGCCGCCGTCATCAGTTATCCCGCGATGAGCAATTATAACGATTTGGAACCCCTCATCGCCGATAAAGAGGTGCAGCTGGAATTCGTAGACGCATACAGAGACCTTGAGCATTTTGATATTGTAATTTTACCCGGATCAAAGCTGGTCTTCAGTGATCTGGCGTGGCTGCAAGAAACGGGGCTTTTTGAAGCAGTCAAACGTTACGGAGGCATAGTGTTTGGCATCTGCGGAGGCTATGAAATGCTGTTTGAAACCCTGCACGATAATGATTGTATCGAAAGTGAGAGTGCCGCCGTCAACGGTTTTGGGTTTATTCCGGGCAGCATTGTCTTTACCCGGCAAAAAACGGTTCGCAAACAGCAATATAATCTGTTTGGGTTGCGTCTGGGCGGGTTTGAAATCCACCACGGTCAAAGCCAAAACCATCCTCTTTATTTTCAAAACAAAAATATTTGGGGTACCTTTGTTCACGGTGTTTTTGACAATGACGCTTTTCGAAAAATGCTGTTTGCAACAATACGACCGGATTATACTGGGTTTGATTTCAGTAAATACAGACAAAACAGTATTGATGCATTTGTAGCGCAGGCAGGTTCGCATCTTGATATACAAAGAGTGATCGATGCACTTTGAGGTCGCTTTTTTTGCTTACCTTATTGACAGAGTCTTTGGAGAGTTTTCTTTTATACGCTGGTATAAACATCCCGTAGTGTTGATGGGCGAGTTTATCGCGTTTTTTGAAAAGCGCTGGTACAAAGATTCCGTGATCAGAGGGGGGCTTTTGGTATTTTTGCTGCTTTTATGCGTGGGAAGTTTTGTATCTGTGCTTGAATATTACATAAACAACACGTTTATCCTGGCATTGATCGCTTCAACCGGGCTGGCATCAAAATCACTGCAAGAAAGTGTAGGCAAAGTTATCACCGATCCCGGGGCTATACGCTTCCTTGTCAGCCGTGATACGCAGCATCTGGATCAAAACGGCATTAACAAAGCGGCGATAGAAAGCTACGGCGAAAACCTCAGCGACGGCGTCATCGCCCCGATTTTGTATCTGCTTTTGTTCGGGCTTACGGGCCTTTTTCTTTACAAAGCCGTTAATACGCTTGATTCCATGATAGGGTATAAAACCCCGCGGTATGACAGATTCGGCAAGATTGCTGCCAGGCTTGATGACATAGTAAACCTGATCCCTTCCAGAATTACGGCACTGCTGATTTTGCTGCTTTGCGGCAAGAGTAAAACGGCTGGCAAAACAGCCAGGCAGGGCAGCAGGCACAAAAGCCCAAACGCGGGATATCCCATCGCCGCCATAGCCCATTGCACAGGAGTGCAACTTGGCGGAAGCGCCAGCTATTTTGGCACAATGGAGTATAAACCCTCTTTTGGAAACGGCAAGAAAACAGCCGACGCCGATGATCTCAGACAGGCCCTTTCTTTGCAGCGGCGGATTGATTTTTGTATACTGTTATTAT
>CAYUAC010000093.1:0-821 GCA_964442515.1 uncultured Campylobacterales bacterium
GGCAAGCGGAGTAGAAGAGGGCGGCCGCACGGGACTTACGGCGGTTTTTACGGCGATGTTTTTTGTGCTGACGCTGTTTATGCTGCCTCTTTTTGAGTCAATCCCCTCCAATGCTATCTATCCGGTACTGGTGGTTGTGGGCGTGTTGATGTTTAGCGAACTGGGCAAGGTGGAATTTGACAAACAAGATTTGGCTACAAAAGCGGGGATATTTCTCATCGTTATTCTCATGCCCCTTACCTTTTCTATTACCAACGGCATTGCCGCGGGCTTTGCGATCTATACCATCATGAAACTGATCAGCCGTGATTTTGCCGCGATCAACCTTGGGTTGCTGCTGATTGCCGCGATCAGTGTCTTAGTTTTTATTTTATAAGGAAGTGTATGCAAAAGTATTATTACGGATACGATGAGTTTAGAGACGATGTAGTGCAGCTGCAAAAAAAGATAGAACCCTTTGGGGCCGACACATTTGTGGCCGTGGCCAGAGGAGGGCTGACGCTGGGACACTTTCTGGCTCACAATCTGGATACCAGACGGTTGTACACCATCAACTCGATCCATTATGAAAAGACAAAGAAGCTGGAGGGCTTTGAAATCTTTAATATCCCCGATTTAAACGATGCTAAAAGGGTCCTGCTGCTGGATGATATTGTCGACAGCGGCGAAACGATGCAGGAACTCTTGCGGCTTTTACAGCAAAGGTATCCGAAGGTGGAGTTTGCGCTGGCAACGATCTTTTTCAAACCAGCGGCCAAAGTACAGCCTGATTTCGCGCTCAAACAGGCTTATGAGTGGATCGATTTTTTCTGGGAGGTTGA
>CAYUAC010000093.1:831-8049 GCA_964442515.1 uncultured Campylobacterales bacterium
TTCGCTGGGAGGAGCTGGTGATCTCTCCTCTGCCCTGGCAGCGGGAGTGGAGCGAGGACAGGCGCCGGACGTGGGTGCCCTGGGAAGTCGATACGGTATAATAATGATGAAACAACGCTGTAAAACAACAGGAGGACAGTCATGTGTGCAATAGAGTATTACAGCTATGATGATTATAAAGATTGGGAAGGAAGGTGGGAACTCATAGCCGGATCACCGCTTGCGATGAGCCCCTCACCCGTGATTTCACATCAGGCAATCGCTGTTAATATCGCTTATGAGTTAAAAGATTCAATGGGCGAGTGTGAAAACTGTCTGGTGGTGATGGAAGAAGACTGGAAGATCGAAGACGATACCGTCGTCAAGCCCGATATCTCCCTTATCTGCGACGAACCCGGGGAAAGCTACATCACCAAAGCCCCCGAACTCATCGTCGAAGTGATCAGTCCCACGACGGCAAAAAGAGATGAAAAAACCAAATTCAGACTTTACAAAGAGGAGAAAGTTTCCTGCTATATCATCATCTATCCTGAAGATTGCAAAGCCAAGGTATACAGACTCAGAGACAGAGAATATGACAAGGTGGGAGATTTCAGCAGCGAAGTATACGAAACTGACGAACTAAGCTGCAATGTTGCTATAGACTTTGAAAGGGTGTTTAAAAGATTTAGAAAATAATGTTTGATCACAACTCTCTGCGCCATTTGAAGCAAAACAACCAGACGCTCAAGCTGCTAAACAGCGACAATTTCGCTATGAATATCTCTTTTTTTCATATGGCTTTTACGCGGGCAAAAACTATTACGCTGCCTCAAAGAGAAATTGTGCAGCTGTTTGATGATTATCTTTATGAACTCAATGCCCGGCAGGATTTGTATCCCAAAAGCGCGCGTCAGTATTTGGATGAATTTTGTGCCAGGGGGTGGATGCGTCGTTATTATGAGAGCGAAGACGAACCGCTTTATGAATTGACCCCCTCAACCAACAAAGCCTTAGAATGGCTGGAGTCACTGCAGCAAAGAGAGTTTGTCGGCAGCCGGACCAAATTTAATTTGATCTTTGAACTCTTAGAACAGCTGGATTTTGAAACCAATTACGATACAGGGCAAAGAGTTGCCAAACTTGAGGGCGATATTGCTAAAATAAAAATGCAGATTGAGCGTATCAAAAACAATGAAGACTTGCGGTTTGATGAAACGAGGATCAAAGAACACTTCATGCAAGTAACCGAACTCAGCCGCAAACTGCAGTTTGACTTTTCGCAGATTGAACAAAATTTTCGCGAACTGAATAAAAAAACCAAAGAGCGTATCAGTGGCTTTGAGGGTGCCAAAGCAGAGGTGTTGGAGACGGTATTTGATTATGAAGAGGAGATAAGGCAGCAAGATCAGGGCAAAAGTTTTTACGGTTTTTGGCAACTTCTGATGGATGAATCTCAAAGCCAAAAGCTTGATGCACTGATACAAAACTGCTACAGACTTGATCCAATACGCCAAATGGATAGTGACAAGAAGCTTGGTTCACTGAAATACGATCTGCTTAAAAGCGGACAAAAAGTATACAAACTCAGCACCAAGCTGATCGAACAACTGCGGCGCTTCATGGATGAACGCGCGTGGGCTGATAACAAAAGGGTTTTGCAGCTGATTGGTTCTATTGAAAAGCGGGCTTTGCATATCAAGGATATGCCGCCAAAACAAAAGGACTTTATGGAAGTGACGGATATGCGTCCGAGGCTGAATTTGCCTTTTGAAAGAAAGCTTTTCAGTGTGCCTTTAAAGCAGGAATTCAGCCATCAGCTGAAGCATCAAAAGGTCGATATCGATTTGGACGAGGCGCTGTTTGATACCGATTTTGTGGATGAAACATTGCTGCAAAAGCAGGTGCTCAAAGAACTTTCCCGCCATTCGCAGGTCAGTTTGCGCCAAATCCTGGAAAAGTATCCGCCTACACAGGGAATCGGCGAACTGATCGGGTATCTTAATATCGCTTCAAAGATGGGGCAGGGATACATCAATAAAACCGCAAAAGAGTACGTGACCGTGGAGGGTCCCGATGGAGCGGATAAAAGGGTGTCTATGCCAAAAATCATATTTTTAAAAGAGTTGTAAATGGATAAAAAAGTAAGCACTGCGATCATTTCTCTGTTTAAAGGGATCGTCTACAGACAGGACGATCCGCTTGTTTTTGCGACGATCATGGACTCCAGCGGCATTATCAAAGATTACTGCAAAGCCGTGGGTTTAAGCCTATACATCGAAGAAGCCGCAGGTTATGCCTATCTCAGGCAGATTGAGTATGCCCAAGAGGAACACGCCCTACCCAAGCTGATAGGTTCGCGTCCGCTGAGTTTCAAAGTGTCTCTGTTGTGCGCCCTGCTGCGAAATCATATCACCAAAGAAGACCTCAGCGCGCAGTCTTCAGGGCGGGTAATCGTAAGCATCGAAGATATCAGGCAAAGTATGCTTGCCTTTACGGGGGAGAGCTTTGACGAACTCAAACAAAGAAAAGAGTTGCAGCAGACGGTGAAAAAAGTGGTCGATCTGGGGTTTTTAAAGCCCCTCAAAGGCGAAGACGAAGTATATGAAATCAAACGGGTAATCAACTCTTTTATCGACGCGCAGTGGCTGGATGCGTTTGATAAGCGGTTGCAGGAATATGAGCAGTACGCCAAGGGGGAACACGATGGATAATATGCGTTTTGATTTTGCCCGGGATGATAGCAAAACGGGTTTTCGCTTGCACAGCTTTTCGTTGTATAACTGGGGCACGTATGACAAAGACATCTTTGCCTTTGATCTTGGCGGTGATAATGCCCTGCTTACAGGTGATATCGGTTCGGGCAAATCCACGGTGGTAGATGCGCTGACGACGCTTTTGGTTCCTACCCAAAAGATTACGTACAACAAAGCAGCCGGAAGCAAAGCCAAGGAGCGCACTTTGCACAGCTATGTAGTGGGTGAGTATAAAACAAGCCAAAATGAAGATCACGGCCAAAAACAAAGTATCGCACTCAGAGATCACAACAGTTACACCGTGCTGTGCGCGAACTTTTATAATGAAGGATATGATGAATACTTCGCTCTTGCGCAGTTTTTTTACCTTTCTCCCTCGTCTCATACCATCAACCGTTTTTTTGTTACCTCCAGGCGCCCTCTTGCCATCAATAAAGATTTTATGGCTTTTGCCTCGGTCAAAGCGCTTAAAAAAGAGCTTAGAACAAAGCCTCATACGCAGGTACATGAAACCTTTAAAGAGTATGAACAAACATTCAAGCGGGCTATGGGAATCAAAAGCGCGCAGGCTATGAATCTGTTTTACCAAACCGTATCGATGAAAGCCATCGGCGACCTGACCTCTTTTATCAGGCAGCATATGCTTGAAAAAGCTGATATCGATGCCAAGATCAATGATCTGATCGTGCATTTCAGCGAACTAAGCAGTGCCCACGATCTGGTGCTGGAAGCCAAAAGAGAGATAGAACTGCTTGAGCCTATATGCAGTGACGGCAGGCGCTATGAACAGCTGGAAAAGGACAGATCGACCAATGAGATGATGGAAAAGCTGCAAGAACCCTTTTTAGCCATGCACAAGATCAGGCTTTTGCAAAACAAGATTGATCACTACGTGCTGGAACTGGAAAAAAATGCGACAAAACGCAAAACTCTGGAACAACGGCGCGAAGAACTTTCAGAAAAGATTACTGATCTCAATGTCCAGATTCGTCAAAACGGCGGCGACCGGCTTGCACAGATCGAAAGAGAGCTCAAGACACTGCAAGAACAGTTAGAGCAAAAAAAGCAGATGAACAAAACGTACAACGAGGGAGTAAAGCAGCTTAAACTGCCTGTTGCCTCCAATGAACACCGTTTTTTACTCAACAGAAACGAACTTGAAAACAAAGAACAGTCAATCAGGCAGGAGCGCCAGCGTCTTGACAACGATAAACAACTCTGCTTTACATTCGTGCAAAAATATGACGACAGGATCAAAGAAAATGAACTTGAAATTATCTACCTGCAAAACAACCCTTCCAATATCCCCAAACATATTTCTAAAATCCGTGATGATATGGCTCAACATTTGGACATGGATGCGTCAAAACTGCCCTTTGCCGGGGAACTCTTACATTGCGATGATAAATCATGGCAGGGGGCTATAGAGCGCGTGCTGCGGGGTTTTGCGTTGACGCTTTTGGTCGATGAGCAGTATTATGACGCCGTGAGCGAATACGTCGAAAATACCAATCTCAAAGGAAAGTTGGTGTATTTCAGGATCGATCCGGCTATGCAGTACAAACCCTCAGCTACCCAAGCAGGCACGCTGCCTGCCAAGATAACGATAAAGGCAGATTCCCTTTTTTACGATTATCTGCACCAGAACCTGCATGAACGTTTTGCATACACGTTATGTGAAAATTTAAGCGAGTTTAAAAAAGTTAAAAAGGGGTTGAGTAAAAACGGACAGATCAAATCCAGCCTGAGCCGCCATGAAAAAGATGACAGGTTTGCCATCGACGATGCCAAAAACTTCGTGCTTGGATGGGACAATGTAGAAAAACTGCGTGCCCTGCAAGATGAAAAAAAGCAGCTTGAAGCAAAAAAGGTTCACGAAAGTGAAAAAATGCAAGAACTTGCGCACAAACTGCAGAAACTTGAAGATGACAGGGATAGGGTGCGCGATCTTTTGCAGGTAAGCGTTTTTGATCAGATCAACTGGTACGATACGGCCCAAAAAATGCAGGCACTTAATGATGAAAAAACACAGTTGGAAAAAAGCCGCGACGTACTGCAAACATTGCGCGAAGAGCTTGCGAAGGAACAAAAAGCAGCCAAAACAGTTGATAAAGACTTAAATGATACAATCGAAAATATGGGTAATTTAAAATCAAAAAAGAGTCAAAAAAGTGAGGATTTGAGCGAATCCAAAGTTCTTTATGAACAAAACAAAGAGGATTTAAGCAGGTTTTTACAAGTGTATGAAGATTTGATCAGTGATTTTGAAACACTCAATCTCAATACGCTTAAGACGGCCAAAACCGTGATTGCCCGGGCTATTGCCAAAGAAAAAGAGTCTATAAACAATAAGCTTAAACGCTTGCAGGAAAAGTTGACAACGCAGATGACACGGTATTTAAGCGAGTTTGCCCAGCGTACGCAGGAGATGGACAACAGTACCCAAAGCTTGCGTGAGTATGAAAACAGGCTGCGACTTCTCAAAACCGACAATTTGCCCAAATTTGAAAAAAAGTTTTTTCACAAGTTTCAGGAAGGCACGATCCACAACGTCATGATGCTCAAAGAGTTTTTGCACAATGAGTGCCGCCTTATCGAAGAAAAGATCGCTGTTATCAACAAATCATTATGCGGGATTGAATACGACAGCGGAACCTATATCGAGTTGATTGCCGAGCGAATATATGACAGTGAGATCAAAGAGTTTGAACTGGACCTTAAAAACGCGCTCAGCGGAGCTGTTGAAGGTGATGAACGTTTTAGCGAAAGCAAATTTTTAGAGATCAAAAAGATCATTGCGCGACTGCGGGGCAGAGAAGGTTATAGCGACGATGACGGCAGGTGGCGCCAAAAAGTGACCGATGTGCGCAACTGGTACGGCTTTAGTGCTATAGAACGCTATATCAGCGACCACAGTCAAAAAGAGTATTATACCGACAGCGGAGGCAAAAGCGGGGGCCAAAAAGAAAAGCTGGCCTATACCGTTTTGGCTTCGGCACTGGCGTATCAGTTTGGTTTGGAAAAAGACAAGATACAAAGCCGCTCTTTTCGCTTTGCCGTGATCGATGAAGCCTTTGGCAGGGGCAGTGATGAAAGTACGCGCTATGCGCTGGAACTGTTTGACAAACTCAACCTGCAGCTGCTGGTGATCACGCCCAAACAAAAAATCAACGTCATCGAACCCTATGTCAGCAGTATTCACTTTGTGTATAACAATGAAGGGATGGATTCACAGGCAGTCAGCCTGGGGATAGAGGAGTACCGCAAAAGAAAAGCAGATGTATTATGATATAGAAGCAATACGCAAAAAAGCGCTGCGTTATTATAAAAACCGTTTTTACAAAGAGGTGTTAAACAATACGTTTAAGAGTCTTCGCTACTGCTTTAAAAAGGTGGGCCAAAAGCAGATAACAAATGACTTTGATCGTATCAGGGGACAGATTCAAGCTGTGCGCGGTTATGAAAGCTATATTGAGTATAAAACATTTGCCTTTTCAGCGATCGGGACGCAGCGGCTGCCCGTGGCGGTGGTGCTTGAAACGCAAGACGATTTCCTGGCCTTTATCCGCAAAAAGAATGAGTACGAGCGCTTTATGGAACTGTTTTTAAAAAGCGCTAAAGTCAAAGGCGTACAGCAACTGTTGCGGCAAAGGCCTGCGCTGTTGCTTGGGGCACTTGAAATCTGGGAAAAGGTGCTTTCGATTGCAGCATTTTTGCAAAAACATCCAAAACCCGGTATTTATCTGCGTCAACTTCCCGTATACGGAATTGATACCAAATTTATCGAAAATAATAAGAAGCTTCTGGATGCGGTGCTTAGTGCCGTACTGGATTCAGATGCCGTCTGTGAGGATGTCACGTCTTTGAGTCATCACGGTTTTGAGCGAAAATATTTTTTCAAGTACCCCACACCGGTTGTGGAGTTGCGTCTGTTAGATGATGCTTTGTGCGGATTTGATCAGCTTAGCATTCCTCTGGAGAGGTTTCAAACATTAAATCTGGATTGCAGCAAGGTTTTTATCGTGGAAAACAGGATTAATATGCTCAGCTTTCCAAAAATCAAAGACGCCGTAGTGATCTTTGGGCGGGGATTTGGGGTTGAGGTACTCAAAAAAGCCTATTGGCTGCAGGGGAAGCAGATTTTTTACTGGGGCGATATCGATACCCACGGTTTTGCTATTTTTTCACGTCTTCGGGAATACTTTCCGGAAGCTGATTCGATGCTTATGGACAAACAGACGCTTTTGTCTCATCAGCAGATGTGGGTGAAAGAACCTAAACAGAAAAAACTGCAACATACAAATCTGCCTGCAGGTGCACGGCAGCTTTATGAAGCTCTGTTTGAAAACAGGTACGGCCACAATATACGCCTGGAACAAGAGCGTATAGCGTATCCCCATATTCTCAAAGCGATTGATACACTACCATATCGATAAACTTTGTTAAGATTCCATTAACCATAAACGCATACAATCTATTTATA
>CAYUAC010000094.1:0-7921 GCA_964442515.1 uncultured Campylobacterales bacterium
ATCCCTCCTTGTCGATAATATGCAGCCAAACATTTTTGTAGGTGGTGTGTTCTTTCAGATACAGCGACAGCTCCTGCAGACTAGGGTCCAGTTGCGCAGTGTCTTTTAAAAAGGCTTTGATATTGCTGCTTTGGGAAAGCGACATCGCCGTAGCCAGAGTGGCATTGTGCTTTTGATCGATTGCGGTTTTGATCTCAGCACGCATCGAATCGGCCAGGGCGGTGTAGCGGGTTTGTTCAAACTCTCTTGTTTCAGTTTCTTTGAGGTGGTCAAATACCAGCATTACGCCGATACAGGACGCGGCGAACAGGGCGCTTAAAAGCAGGTTGTAGGGGCGCTTGAGAAGGCTTTTTATACTCACACGGAGGGCTTTTCATAGGCTACGGGGTCATGTTCTGCGGCCTGGTTGAAACCTCTCAGGCGCAGGCGGCAGCTGTCACACACCCCGCAGGCTTTATCACTGTTTTGATAACAGCTCCAGGTATGGGCCAGGTTGACTTTTAACGATTTTGCTTTTTGGACGATGAGCTTTTTGCTCATATCCACAAGGGGCATATGGATTTCAATCTGCGTGTCTTCTTTGGTGCCGATATTGATCGCGCTTTGCTGGGCTTTGATAAAGTTGTCGGTGCAGTCGGGGTAGCCGCTGCTGTCTTCTGCGACCACCCCGATATGGATCGCTTCGGCGCCGTGCTTTTCGGCTACGGCTGCGGCGATAGAGAGAAAGATACCGTTTCGAAAAGGAACGTAGGTGGAGGGCACCTCCTCATCCAGACCGTCTGTTGGAATCTCCATAGACGTGTCAATAAGCGAGGACGCCCCGATTTTGGAAAAAAAGTCAAGGTTCAGATTGTAGCGTCTGCTTGCGTCCAGATCGTCGCAGAGCTTGTCAAAGCACTCTTTTTCTTTTGCCTGGGTGCGCTGGCCGTAGTCAAAATGCAGCCCGATAATCTCATATCCCTCTTGTTTGGCCATATGAGCGCTTACGGCGCTGTCCATACCGCCGCTTATAATACAAACTGACTGTTTTTTCATCATAAAGACCTTAAAATGTGTTAAAATTATGCAAAAAAAGGTTCCGCCGTGATTGATCTGGAAAACACAACCCGCAGCGACCCCGACCTTGATCTCTTGCAAAACATTGCTGATAGTTTAACAAAAAAAGACATAGAAGTCGTAATCTGTCCCGATCGAAGAATCCGCGAACTCAACGCCCTGTACCGCGGCAGGGACAAAGCGACCGACGTGCTCAGCTTTCCGCTTAAACACAACGACCACCTGCCCCTTGGTACGATCGTAATCTCGGCAGATACCGCACAGGCTGCTGCTGATGCACACGGGCACGGTTTTTCAGAAGAGATCGCGCTGCTTTTTATCCACGGGCTGCTGCATCTGCTTGGCTTTGACCATGAGGCAGACAGCGGGCAGATGCGGCAAGAAGAAGCTAAGCTTATAGAACATTTTGGGCTGCCAAGCAGCCTGCTTGTGCGAAACGGGTAGGGGGAAGAGTTGGATTATATTGTTTTTGTCGCGGCAATTGCGGTACTGATTTACGGGGCCGATATCGCCATTAAACAAAGCGAGCGCATCGCTTTTTATTATAATATCCCCGAATTCGTCATCGGGGCCACGCTGGTGGCGCTTGGAACCAGCCTGCCGGAGATGGCGGCAAGCGTAAGCGCCAGTGTGCAGGGCAAACCCGAAATCGCGCTGTCAAACGTGATCGGCAGCAATATTATGAATATTACGCTGGTACTTGGTCTGACCTTTTTGGTCGCAAAAACAGTTAACCCTCAAAGAGATCTGTTCAAACACGACAGCGCGTGGCTTGTTATCCCTGCGGCGTTGCTGTTTCTGGTGGTCTTTGACAGCTTTATCGGGCGCTTTGAATCGGCGGCGCTTCTGGTGATGATGGCTGCTTATATCTGGTTTTTAAAAATCCACTCAGGCTACATCTCCACCGAGGATATGGAGATCGATACGGAGCTGAAAAACGAACCCTTTTCCTGGATCAGGGTTTTGCCGCTTTTGATCGCGGGATTTGTCATGGTCACGGGCGGAGCCCATTACGCGGTCCAAAGCGGCAGCAGTATCGCCCTTGGTCTTGGGATGAGCCAGTGGCTGGTGGGTCTGCTTTTGATTTCGCTTGGCACAAGCCTGCCCGAACTGGTCGTCAGTATCGCCGCGGCCAGAAAGGATAAGGCCGATATGGCCATAGGCAATATCATCGGTTCCAACCTGGCCAATATCGCCGTGGCACTGGGCGCTGCGGGGCTGATAGCACCTATTGACGCCGATATCGGCTCGAAAATGTATGATCTGATCATGATGGGGTTTGTTACGGTTGTTTTGGTTTTTATGCTGGCAAACCGTTTTTACAACAAAGCCGCCGGGCTTATTCTTGTTACGTTTTTAGCACTGTTTTTGCACAACAGCGTAAACAGTTTGTGATTTTTAATAAAAAGAGGGTAAGATAAACTAAAAAAAATAAAAGATATAGGAAAAATATGCGTAAGTTAAGCTTTCTTTTACTTTTTGCCTTAACCGTTTTTGTTCTGTACAGTGCGTACTATGTCAAAAGTACAACCGACAGAAAGATAACGCAAAAAGAAAAGATCGTGACGACGCTATTATCGGTCAAGGAAAATTACCAAACCTTCCTGCTTGATCTCAGCCAAGGCAGTGCCGATCTGAAGCAGCTGCAGCGGATGCAGACAAAACTTCGTGAAATACCAAAAGGCGAGTTTGGATACGAACAGCTGCAGCAGGAGTTGGCAGCGGTAGCCAACGCGTATGAGGATTCTTCTCAAAAGGCTGTGGACGCCGCGGGTAAAGCCCATGTTAAAACTATTGTCGATACGCTGGTGTCCAATCTCAACCGCCAGTCTCACATGCACAGGCAAAACCTCTTTGCGTATCTGAAGTTTCTGGTGGGGCTGTTTTTGCTTTTTGCCGGGGTGGTGGCGTATTATATATATTTTAACGACAGGGAAAAGGATAAGCTGCGCCGCATCCAGAATACGCTGCACAAAAACCTGGTTACCGATGATCTTACCAAGATCGGCAACCGCGCGGCGCTGTATCGGCAGATGGCAGAGCATGAAAAACTCACGCTGGTGCTTTTTAATATCTCCAAGTTCAAGCGCATTAATGATTTTTACGGTCTCAAAGCCGGGGATTTTGTCCTGCAAAGCTTTGCTTCTTTGTTAAAACAGCGTACCAAAGAGTGCCGGGGCGCCAGGCTGTACCGGGTCGGCGGGGATGATTTTGCCGTGGTTATTGAGGGCGACAACACCGCAAGAGCTTCTACCATGGCCGTTGCGGCGCTGGAATATTTTGAAAACAGGGGCATTGTGTACGGCGACAACGTGATTGATCTTAATCTCTATGTCGGGATCAGTTCGCTTGTGCCTTATCTGGAAACGGCGGATCTGGCGTTAAAAGAAGCCAAAAAAGATCCCAATACTTCGGTCGTGGTGTACACGCCAAATCTTGACAAATCGCAGCTGGTACAAAAAAATATCAACGCGCTCAAACTGTTAAAAGAGGGGATTGAACACAACGGATTTTTTCCCCACTTTCAGCCCATTGTCGATCTCAAGGACAACTCCATCACCAAATACGAAGCTCTTGTCAGGCTGCACCGCAGTGACGGTTCCATCATCTATCCGGCCAGCTTTATCGGCGCGGCCAAGGAAGCTAAGCTGTTAAACAAGCTTACCAAGATCATGCTGATTAAAAGTTTTGAAATATTCAAACACACCGACAGCGCCTTTTCGATCAACCTCTCTTTCAGTGAGATCAAAGACCCGAGCAATCAGGAAGAGATCATCAAGATTATCGACGGTTACGGCAGGCACGCCAAAAAGCTGACCCTGGAGATTTTAGAAGATGATGAGGTTGATGATTACGCGCTGTTACACCGCTTTTTGGCAAAGGTGCAAACCTTTGGCGTCAGTATCGCCATTGATGACTTTGGCAGCGGATACTCCAACTTCGGCCATGTGATCAGTATGAATACCAACTGGCTGAAAATCGACGGATCGCTTATAAAGATCGTGGATTATGACATACAGGCCAGGGTTTTGGTAAAATCGATCGTGGATTTTGCCAAATCGATGCAGATCAAGACCGTGGCGGAATTTGTGCATTCAAAAGACGTTTACGACACGGTCAAGCGTTTAGGCATCGATTATGCCCAGGGCTACTACCTGGCAAAACCGGCAAAAGATTTGATTGAAAAGATAGATATATAAAAGGACAGCCGTATGCCACAACCTCTTGATCCCGGCAGACTGCGGGGGCTGCAGGATGCTTTTGCTATTAAAAACTCCCACGCGTATGAGAAAAAAAGTTTTCACCCGCTGCACCAAAGGGCCTTCGGGGCGATGGAGCGCTTTTTGCAGCTTGGGTTTAATGACTTTCACCTGTATGTATCGGGTTCAAGCGGGGTGGGAAAACATTACAACACCCGTGAGTTTTTAAACAGCAATCTGCATGACAACGCCAAACGCAGGGATTTAATTTATGTCAACAATTTTGACGACCCCGATCGTCCGCAGGCGATCTTTTTACCCGCCGGCAAGGCAAAAGCCTTTGCCAAAGAGATGGAACAAAGCGTTCAGAAAGCGGTAGAGGGCTTGGAAGAGATATTTGAATCTAAAGAATATCTGTTTAAAAAAAGAGATATCGACGCGTGGGCGCAGCAAAAGCAGGAGGACCTGTTTTTTGAAATCGTCAAAAAGGCAAAAAAGGACGGTCTGCTGGTCAGTTATGATGATCACGGGTATACCATTTCGCCGATGAACAAAGAGGGAAAGGTGCTTTCAAAAGAGGAGTACGAACGCCTCAGCGATACGCGTAAAGAGAAGCTTCGAAACGAAATTTTGGGCTATAAACAGCAGATCGATACCGCTTCATCGGAAGTCCTTGGCTTTAACAACCGGGCAAAAGAGGACCTTTGGGATTTGCAGCAGGCATTTGCGAAAAAGGTGCTTGGTACAATTTTTGATCCGCTGCTGAAGCGGTATGAAGCCTCTGTACAGCTGTGTGAATTTATCCGGCGTGTGAAAGAGGATTTGCAAGACAGGGTGCAGGAGTTTATGCCAAACACCCAGCAGGAACAAACGCTGTTTACCTTTGAGGCACAGGGCGATACGCAGGAATACGGTGTGAATGTTTTAGTCGATAACGCCGGAAGTTCAAAACCGCCTGTCGTTTATGAGCACAATCCCACCTATACCAACCTTTTTGGTGTGGTGGAATACTCTTCGCAGATGGGGGCTTTGGTGACTGATTTTACCCATATCAAGGCCGGGTCACTGCACAGGGCAAACGGCGGGTACCTGATCCTGGATGCCCAGAAACTGCTCTTTGCGCCCTATGTCTGGGAGGGTTTGAAGCGGATGCTGCAAACAAAGCAGTGCAGTATCGATACGATCAACGATGAACTTGGCTTAAGCACCGCCCAGACGCTGCGGCCCCAGCCTGTTGATTTAGAGATTAAAGTTATCCTGATCGGTTCCAGGCAGATTTATTATACCCTGCTGGAGTATGATGACGAGTTTGGCAAACTGTTTAAGATACACGCCGATTTTGACGAGGATGTTGGCATTTCACGGCAAAATACAGACGCTTTTTGCGCGATGGTCAGTTCTATCGTGCATAAAAAAGGATTTATACCCCTTGATGAAGACGCCATGGCCCAGCTGCTTTTCCATGCGGTGGCCGACAGCCAGAGAGACCGCATCGCCACAAACGCCGCGGAGGTTTGCGATACGCTTACGGTTGCAAACCATCTGGCCAAAACAGACCGTGCCGCGCAGATACAAAGTGCGCACGTCAAACAGGCCAGAAGCGATAAAAGCCACCGCGAAAGCAGGATCAAAGATGAGATATATGCCGCGATTGCCGGCGGTGATATTCTGCTGGATTTACAGGGAACCGTTGTAGGCCAGGTCAACGGATTAAGTTATGTCAGCGTGGGAAAAGAAGCTTTTGGCGAACCGGTCAAGATCACGGCACTGACGCGCATGGGCAAGGGCGAAGTGGTCGATATCCAGCGGCAGGTGGACCTGGGCGGTTCGATCCATTCAAAAGGCGTCATGACGCTGGCGGGGTATATCGGCTACAAATACGCCAGAGACAGCGTGCTGAGTATGAAAGCTTCGATCAGTTTTGAGCAAAGTTATGGCGAAGTTGACGGCGACAGCGCGTCGCTTGGGGAATTGACCGCGATACTTTCTTCTTTGAGCGGGTGTGCTATCGATCAATCATACGGGGTAACAGGCAGTATCAACCAAAGAGGCCAGATTCAGCCCGTGGGCGGGATCAATGAAAAGATCGAAGGTTTTTTTGACGTATGCCAAAAGGTCGGCAGCACGCAAAACGCCGTGATTATCCCCGCCCAAAACGCGAAAGACTTGATGCTTAAACAGGCGGTAGTCGATGCAGTAAAGCAGGGTGAATTTGCCGTGTACGCGGTTGAAAGTATTTCCGAAGCAGTCGAACTCTTAACGCACAAACCGGCCAAAGAGGTCGATGAAGCGGTGGTCAAAACGCTGCACTATTTTGCGCAGAAATCGCAGCAAAAACGGTTTTAGGTGCTGTAGGGTGTATCTTACATCTTAAAAAACGGAGATTGATAAAACCATGCAACATATTTTGATAATAGAAGATGAACCGCTTGTAGCCTTAGACATCAAAAAACACTTGCAAAAGCAAGGCTTTGGGGTATCTATCGCCGCAGGTGAAAGCCAGGCTGTGCAAGAGATGGCAGGCCAAAGCGCTGATATCATCATAAGCGATATCAATTTAGGTGGAGTATGTGGTATCGAAGTGATACAAAAGCTGCAAGAAAAGTATGACTTTGTCGTTGTGTATCTAACATCTTATGATGATGATTATACGATAGACAAAGCGCTGGGCACAGAACCCGTTACCTATCTTACAAAGCCTTTTAAACCAAACGATCTGTACAGCGCTGTCAAACTTGCGGCCCAAAAGTGCCGGCAACTTGATCCCAGACTGCCTCCAAACTGGCGCTACGAACCTGCAAACAAGGCACTGTATTATCATGACAAACCCGTCAAACTCACCGCGCAGGAAGCCAGACTTTTTGATATCTGCTATAAAAACCGAGGGTATTACGTGCCTTTGCAGGTTGTCGATGAATATGTCTGGGGCGATAAAAGCGTTACTGAGAGCACCAGAAGAGGATTGTTGTATCGTTTGCGCCAAAAAACCGATCCGGCAATGCTAGAGTGTTCCACGGTACACGGTTTTCGTCTGGGGGCGTTTTGAAACATCTTATCGCTCTTTGCTGGCTTGGGGCGATAAGCGTCTTTGGGGTAGAACTAACCCGCGAGCAAAGAGCGTTTTTAAACAAAAACGAACCGATTTTAGTCCACAATGAAGCAGATTACAAACCCTATGACTTTTATGAAAACGGCAGTGCCAGAGGATACTGCGTAGACTACATCAAAAAAGTGGCGCGAAATGTTGGGATGGAGATAGAGTTTGTCTCAGGCAAAAGCTGGCAAGAGTATATGCAGATGATCAAAGACAAAGAGATAGATATCATCACCGATATGGCCAAAACCCCAAAACGCCAAGAATTTATCGCCTACACCCAAAGCTACGTACTTAAAAGAGATACGATCTTTGTCAATAAAAAACAACATGACCCCAAAACGCTGCAGTCGCTGCAGGATTTTAAAGGTAAAACTCTGGCGGTGGTCGATGGCTACTACGAAGAAGAGATCCTTCGCACAAACTATCCGGGTATTGAACTTGTGGAAAAACCCAATACGCTGGAGAGTTTTAAAGCCGTGGCTTTTTCAGAAGTAGACGGGGTGATGAGTGATATGGGTGTGGGAAGACATGTTATTATCGATCACGGTTTGCATTCTCTTGAAGTAGC
>CAYUAC010000095.1:0-7888 GCA_964442515.1 uncultured Campylobacterales bacterium
AACGCAGATCAAAGACGGCAGCTGCAGGAACACTACGTCACCCACTGCCCCGTCTCCAACCGCCTGCTTGGCAGCAAAAAGCTTGATATCGCGGGCTTTGACGATCTTATTCTCGCCACCGACGGATTGAGTTCAAATTTTTCGCTCAGCCTCTTTGACGAAATGCGCGCGGCACTGATGATCCATGACGATCTTGAAATCAATGATTTGGCGCGCAGACTGCTGCGGGCTGTTACCAAAACCCCCGCCCGCGCACTGGGATTAAACTGCGGAGCGATCGAAAAAACTAAGGATGCCGATTTTATCGCCCTCAACCTGCCCGGCACGGATATAAAGCAGTTGGCACTGCATACGATTTTGCATACAAAGATCGTGGCAAAAACCTATATCGCCGGCGAGCTGCTGAAAGATTAATCCTGCAGTACAAAGCTTTGGGGTTTGCCGTAATAATACCCCTGTCCGTAGGTCAACCCAAGGCCGGTAATGATCGCATCGACCTTTTCATTGTCCACAAACTCCGCAACCGTTTCGATCCCGGCATCGGCGGCAAAACTGTTCATGGTTTTGACAATGGTTTCCATATCTTTATCCCGGGCGATATCTTTGATCAAAGACCCGTCTATTTTTAAAATATCGGGTTCAAATTTGAGCAGATACTCAAAATTGCTGTAACCGCTGCCAAAATCATCGATTGCCAGAAACGATCCAAGCGCCTTGATACGGCGCGTAAAAGTCAGAACCTTCTCATAACTGCCGATCTCTTCGCTTTCGACCAGTTCAAACGTGATCTTGTGCGCAATCGACTCGTTTTCCTGCAGCAGATTGAAAATAAACGCTTTTGTCTTTTCATCGGCGATATCTTCGCTGGAAAGATTGATGGAAACATCATGCCCGTACTTTTTGACAAAGGCAAAGCTTTTGCGCATCACCGTTTCAGTAATTTGGCTGTAGAGTTTTGAGCGTTTGGCGATATCCAAAAAGAAAAAGGGAGAAACGGGATTATCCTCTTCATCGATCAAGCGCACCAGCGCTTCATACTTGATCACCGCTTTGCTTTGCAAATCCACGATGGGTTGAAAAAACGGAATGATTCTGTCTTCTTCCAGAGCGGTTTTGACCCTTTGCAGCATCAGGATGTTTTGGGCGGTCTGTTCTTTGGTATCCATTTGCTGCGTATAATACGCAATCTTTTTGGCAAAATCTTTTTTGATCGTATCGATGGCGGTTTTGGCGTTGATGACATAAGGGTACTCGTCGCTGACGCCGACGACTACATTGACCGGAAAGCGCACGTCCCGGTAGACAAAGGTATGTTCATCCACGCTTTGCACAAACGCTTGTATTTTTTCATCCAGATCGTAGGGAGCGGGCTTTTCAACCAGCGCGGCAAACTCGTCAGATCCGATGCGAAATGTCTGGCTGCCAAAGTACTGTTTTATCAAAGCCGCCAGCTGTACCAGCGCGTAATCCCCGCCGCTTGGGCCAAGCAGGTTGTTGATATTGCGAAACTCTATGATATTGACAACGACCATGTAGACGTCTTTATAATCCCGCATCGCCGTTTTCAAAGCCTTTCTGTTTTTCAGCCGGGTCAGCGTATCGGTGGTCAGAACTTTTTTTTGTTCCCGCTGCAGTTTTAAAATGCGGCGCCGGTTTTGTTCGATAACGATGATGTACACAAAAATGGCGATAATCAGACCGGCAGAAGCAAGTACTACCGTTTCAAACTCTTGTTGCAACGTCTTTTGGATCGCTCTGTTTTGCTCTTCAAACGTTGCAAACGCTTCCTGCAGCAGCTGTTTTGTTTCAAAAGAGCGCAAAACGTCATATTTTTGGGCGTATTTGCCAAACTCGTCATACAGCACTTCCAGATGCGCCATATACAACCTGTGGCCCGAAGCAAGCTTCTCATCTTCAAACTCATACCCGCTTAACGTTTCATACAGGTCATGATCAAGCCCGCTTTGTTCTTTGAAATTTGCCTGCAACTGCAGCAGATGCACCATCATATCCGTCACATCCTCGGAATACGCTGTGCCGTACTGTTCAAGGGCGCTCATATATGTCTGCAGGTAGGTCATGGAGTTTTTGATCGAAGCGTTGGTGCGTACAAAGGAGTACACTTCGATTTCAAAGGCATCAAGCATCTGCCTGTATTGCTTTATCTGTTCATAGTTTTGCTCATAAAACCCGTACCGCGTTTCAAATCTTTGCAAAAACTCATGGGCACTTCGTTTTGCCGTTTTGATCGCCGAAGCGATCAGATCGTTATTAAAATGCAAAAAAATCACCGAACGCTCAACCGTGGAAATAATGTGGTTTTCATTGCGTTCAAACAGGTACAGGTACGTGTTGAGTTCCTTGCTCATGGCGTTGTAGGCTTTGGCTTTCTGGTAGTACGAATACGATAGCCAGCCCATACCAAGGCCGATAATAATAACGATGACTATTTGCAGGTTTGTTTTATTCATGGCGTATAACTTTCAGGCTGCGGGGCTTCCAGGGTTTTCAAAAACGCGATGATGGCATCAATCTCTGTGTCATCAAGCTGCGTACCCAGGTTGTACACCGCCATAAAATTTACCGCGGCAGGCAGACTTTTGACGCTGCCGGTGTGAAAATAGGGAGCGGTTTTGGTTACGTTGCGAAGGCTTGGAACCTTGAAAACGTTTTTATCCTCAGGTTTCTTTGTTACCTGGTAACGGTCGTTCTGGTGCTTATTAAAAGGGTCAAAATCAATCACGTTGCCAAATTTCTGATAGGAATTACCCCCGACGTTTTTACCGTTGTGGCAGGAGATACAGCCGTAATTCTTAAACAGTTCATACCCCTTTTGCTCTTTTTGGCTCAACTGCGTTTTGCCGCGCAGATAACGGTCAAATTTCGCGCCCGGCGTAATCAGGGTTTTTTGATATTCAGCCAGCGCGTCAAGAGCGTCCCGCATCGTCGGCGCGCGGCCGTATACTTTGTCAAAGGCTTTGCTGTACTCTTTAGAATCACGCAGCCGTTTTTGCACCAGCGCTTCGCTGCTGTTCATTTCAAGCGGGTTTTTAATGGTATCCAACGCTTGTTCGCCAAAGTTCGCGGCCCGTCCGTTGTGAAAAAAAGCGATATCAAACACGGCATTAAAAACCGACGGTGCGTTGATCGTGCCTTTTTGTCCCTTCGTTCCAAGCGAAACGGCCCGGTCATCGGCCCCGTAACTGTGGTGGCAGCTAAAACAGGACACATCGTTGTTACGCGAAAACACCGGATCAAAAAACAGCTTTTTGCCAAGGGCGGCTTTTTTTTCATCATGTGTGATCTTTTCGGGAATCGGCGTAATAAGTCCCCGGGCCAAAAGCATCGTACCGGTTATGGCTATCAGCAGTATTTTATACATCAATTTCCTTTGCATGAAAATATTATATCAAATCCAACATTTGATTTCTTAACAAAGCTTGGCGCAAATACCGTTTGACTGCTATAATAGGATCAAAAAAGGTCCAAAGCGTGGGTATAAAGAAAACAGCGGCTGTGTTTTTAATAAGTAGCGTAATCTTTTTGGGAGGGTGTTCGTCTAAAACCGCTCTTGAGATAGAGGATCTGCGCACGTTCAGTCAGGATATCGGCGACTATGACTTCAATATCAGGCCCGCTTTTTTCCCGCCGCGTGACAAAGCGTTTGACAAAGCATTCTTTGCCCCCTGGCACGACAGGCAGATGCGTTATTCAAGAAAAGAAGCTTCCTGGGGATTTAGCTATGCGGATAAAACGATGTATGGGTCCCATCTCAACCCCCTTTTGCCGCAGTGGTTTGACAAGCAAAAACAAAACGCCGATATGGACGCCTACGGCAGCCTCTTGCAAAAAGCGGTCGCGGTAAAAAACGCCGATATGCGGGTACTGCCCACAAACGCACCCCTCTTTGCAAACCCCGACAAACCCGGTGAAGGGTATCCTTTTGATTACAACCAAAACGCCGGGATCAAAATCAATACGCCCCTTCTTGTTTCCCATTTTTCCGCTGACGGGGCGTGGGCGCTTGTACAGACGGGCTTCGCGCTTGGGTGGACGGAGGTAGAAAATATCGCTTTTGTCTCTGACGGGCAGGCAAAAGATTTTGAAAACGGGCCTCGGTTTGTATCGGTACAGGACAAGGTCAACCTCTACAGCGACGGCTTCTTTCAAGCCAAGGCCAAGCTGGGCACTCTTTTTTCCATGGATGAAAACAACCGTTTGTATATCTTTGTACAATCAAACAATCTCAGGGCGAAAAAACGCGTTGTACAAGCCAAACCCTTTGCCCTTGTCAAACACCCCCTGCTTTTTCATGAACGAAATATCAAAAGTATCATCGCGCAGCTGCAGGGAGAAAAATACGGCTGGGGCGAAGCGGGGTTTTTGCGCGACTGTTCGGCGATGACAAGGGACTTTTTCAGCGTTTTCGGGCTTTATCTGCCAAGAAATTCCGCCGCCCAGGGCCGGGCGGGCAGATACGTTTCACTTGAGAATATGAACGCCAAACAAAAAAGAAAGCTCATTATCCAAAAAGCACGGCCGCTGAGGACGCTTTTGTATATGCCCGGCCACATCATGCTTTACCTTGGAACACATGAGGACACCATCGCCGTCTTTCACAATTTCTGGGGTATTGTCACCAAAGACTGGCTGGGCAGAGAAGGGCGTTTTGTCGTCGGAAAAGCCGCAATTACGGGACTTTCGCCAGGCAGCAACCTTCCCGGCTTTGATCCGCAAAAGGCCATAGAGCACCGCCTGGAGGGCTTTAGCGTTATAGAACCTTAAAACATCAGCTTGTTTTAAAATCCTCCAGCTTGTTATTGAGTTCATCAGTCATCGCGTTTAAATGGTCAGCCGCTGAAGCGATCTCTTCGACGCTCCTGGCGTTATTGGATGAAAGCGTATTAATTTGGCTTACCTGAGCCGTAATCTCTTCGACTTCTTTACCTGTTTTTTCAAAATCACCGACGGTTTTATCCGTGGCGTTGGAAGCGCGGTCCACAACCGAAACCGTTTCATTGATACGCTGCTGAACCATATCCGCATCCGATGCCAAATCCCGAATACTCTCGGCGTTTTGATTCATCGAATCACTGGCTTCGGTGACTGACTGTACAATCACGCTAATGGTGGAATTAATCTCAACCAGTGATTTCTGCGTACGCTCGGCCAGTTTTCGCACCTCATCGGCAACCACGGCAAAGCCTCTGCCGTGTTCGCCCGCACGGGCTGCTTCTATAGCGGCATTTAATGCCAGCAGATTGGTCTGGTCCGCAATATCGGCGATCACGTCCAGCACGCTTTTGACTTCCCCCGCCTGATCGCTGAGTTCATTCATTTTCTGAGCCAGTTCGTTTTCTACGTGGGCTGAATCCTGCACCTTTTGGCTCATCGCCACTATCTCATCCCTGGCGCTGCCAAGGTTGGTGTTGGCTGCAACCACCTCTTTTTTACTCTTCTGGGCATCTTCGATCGCTTTAACTATATCATTTTTGATTTCGCCGGCTTTGGCACTTGCCGCATCAATGACACCCACCGATTTTTCCACGTTGCTGCCCACGCCCGTGGCGGTGGTGGAAAGTTCATGCGAAATACTGGCGTTTTCAGAAGATGACTGTTTGGCGTTTGCGATCAACTCTTCGATCTTGGCGATAAAACCGTTGACGTACTCGCTTGCCTGACTGATTTCGTCGCGGCCTTTAATGGGCAGCCGCTTAGTCAAATCCCCCTCGCCCTGATACAAGTCTTTGGCTACCAGTTTGAGGCTGTTGATAGGCGAAACAATCGAGCGCATAACCACGATAAGCGCAAATACGATCACCGCCGTTAAAAAGGCTGCGGCCAGCGCAAGCATATAGCCAAAGGATTCGTTTTGAATGCTTTTAGCCTTTTGCCGCATTGTGGCTACGTTTTTTTCAATATCGTCGATATAAACGCCGGTTGCGATCACCCAGCCCCAGGGTTGAAACATTCGGCCGTAGGAAAGCTTGGCAAACTTGCCCTGCTCTCCCGGCTTATCCCACACGTAACGCACAAATCCGCTGCCTTTGGTGCTTGCTTTACGCGTCAAGTCGCGAAACAGGGCGACGCCGTTGCTGTCTTGAAAGCCCGAGAGATCCTGGCCGATCAAATCTTTATTGGTCGGATGCATCACCATAACCGCGTCTTTGTTATTAACCCAGAAATACCCGGTATCCGCGTGGCCAAACCGGATTTGGGCAAGCGCGTCTAAAGCCTGTTGTTTGAGACTTTCTTCATCGGCTCCGGGTTGTTGCGCTTTTTCATGATACGTTCGCACCACGTCCGTAGCAATTTCAAGCAGCCTTTGCAACTCTTTTTCCTTGTTTTTATAACTGTTTGTTTCAAAAGACTCTACCCCGTTTTCATTGATCGCATCACCCATCTGCTTGCTCATAACGATAAAAAACAGTGAAATAGCCAGCATGGGAACAACGATTAAGACCAGTATCCGTGTTTTGAGTGTAAAATTCACAATACTCCCCTTTACCCTGATAATTTTTTATTATTTTACTGCCGTTTCATAGCAAACAAGTAGCATTAACCCTTCGTTGTAACCGCTATGGTATAATCGCGGTTAAAAAAGAGGAATTTTCTCATGATCAAACGACTTTTTACCGGTATCAAAAACACGCTTGGCTTTATCCAAAACCACCTCAAAGCTCTGATCTTTTTGCTGGTGCTTTTCCTGCTCTTTGCCCCAAGCGGCGGCCCTTCCAAACCCCCGGCCAATCTGATGCAGGTTGATTTAAAAGGTATGATTTTAGAGCATCAAAAAGTAGTAGAACAGCTGCAAAAGGCCGCTAAAAGCGAACATATCAAAGGGATTTTGCTCAATGTCAACAGCCCCGGCGGGATGGTTCCGCCCTCTATTGAGATTTCAAAAGCCCTGCAGCGCATCGACAAGCCCATTATCGCCTATGCCAGCGGTACGATGGCAAGCGGGAGTTACTACGCAAGCATCCACGCCGACAGAATTTACGCCAACCCCGGTTCGCTGATCGGATCGATCGGCGTCATCTTTGAGGGTATGAATTTTGGCGGGCTATTAGACAAAGTGGGCATCAGCCCCCAAAGCGTAAAAGTGGGCACCTACAAAGAAGCGGGCACCCCAATGCGCCAATGGAGCCAGGCCGAACGCGCCGAGCTGCAGCAGATCGCTGATGACGTATACGAAATGTTTGTAACAGACGTGGCAAAAGCCAGGGATCTAAACACCACAGACAGCGACGAATTTGCCGATGCCCATATCTACAACGCCAACAGAGCCAAAACCCACGGTCTCATCGATGAAGTGATGACTATGCATGAGGCAAAAAAGGAGTTGGAAGCGATGGCGGAGGTAGACAACGCAATCTGGTATGAAAAAGACCGCATCGAAAAACTGATGGAGCGGCTGGAAGCCAAGGCTGTTCAGGTTGCGACGACGTATATGAGCGGATTAAAGGCCGGCTATTAACCCGCGTTTTCTGCCGGCCACGCCACAGGAGAAAAAGCGTCTGGGCATTGAACGCTTTGATGTGATCTTAGTCACCGGAGACGCGTATATCGACAGCCCTTATATCGGCATCGCCGTCATCGGGCGCCTGCTTGAAAACGCGGGCTACAGCGTGGGCATCATCGCTCAGCCGGATACTCAAAACGATGATATCACCCGCCTTGGCGAGCCGCGGCTGTTCTGGGGCGTCAGCGGGGGCAGCGTGGATTCGATGGTGGCCAATTACACGGCCAATAAGAAGTTTCGAAACGATGATGATTACACGCCCGGGGGCAAAAACACTAAACGCCCCGACCGCGCGGTGATGGCTTATACCAACCTCATCCGCCGCCATTTTAAAGATACCGCCCCGATCGTTCTTGGAGGGATCGA
>CAYUAC010000096.1:0-4875 GCA_964442515.1 uncultured Campylobacterales bacterium
CTGCGTCACCGCGCGCAAGTCTTACGAAAAAGCTTTAAAAGCTATGACCGCACAGGGTTGTTAGAGGTGGCCTTTATAGACTCTATCATATCTGATTTACGTTCTAAATACTCATCAGCATTTGCATAAGTACCGGTACCATCCTTATAACGATCCACTGCCTTTGCTACTCTTTGTTTTGCCTCATTTGTAGAGATAGAGGAATAGCCATCATCTACTAAATCATATAAAAAATCTTGTAATTTATTATTTATATCTATCCCCCTACTTTTAAGCTCTTCGTAGATATCATCTTGGACTTGTAGCTGTATCGTTTGCATGGCTAACCTTTCATCTTCATTACCTTTATTATATCACAATGAGATTTATTTTTTAATGGACTATTGGTGCCTGACGGCTTTTTCTTTTCTGCTGGAAAAACAGGGTCAGAGTTTTACTGTTAACGTTATTACAAAAAGTTTCCAGATCACTCGTTGAAATGAATCCGTCTTTATTTGTATCAAGAGCTAATGGATCGTGGCGTTTATTTTCATCGTTATCATAATGGATATTTTTTTACACATAATGCATCATCGTACCTACAATGTATTTGGCTTTTTTCTTTACGGGGTTACCTTTATGAAGCCAGTTCCACATAGCAGGAAAAAGCATTATTGCTCCCTGCTTTGGTTGCACAGATATATCAAACTGCGTAAACTCCGTTTCGCCGCCGTCAAAATCATCGTTCAAGTAAATCAATGCCACCAAAGAACGTCTTGCCGTTTCAAGGTTTGTAATTTCTACATGTTCATCAAACCTTTCATCACTGTCGGGAAGATACCGTTTCATACGGATAGGTTCCAGGGTGAACTTTTGAGGCCACTGGTACTTTTTAATGCCATGCTCCTTTTTATACGCAGCTATAGCATTTAAAAATAGCGATCTAAGTTGTTGGTTTTCTTCTGTAAAAATTTCATACTTTGCAAGCTTTATCTGTTTAAAATGCATATGCCAGCCATCTTGCGCAGTTATCTGCTCAGTTTCTTGCAAGTTGGGGTGTACTTCAAACTTTTCTATCAGTTTTTCACAAAACTGTTTGTTAAGTACATTCTCATAGACGCTTATATAATTATGCAAAACCCGACCTCCTTCAATAAAGTAATAGAACTGCAAAAACAGTCAGAATTACAATGCGTAATTACTTCAACCTGATACGGCATTCTTTTTTCCTGCTTTCAAAGCTTTCAAAGCCTTACTTCCGTACCTGGTGTTGAGCATCGCAAGATTTAAAAATCCTATTGCTTTTCCCGGAGGAATATTTTCAAGCTGACAAAACCGCGCAACGGTCTGAATGTGACGCAAACGATGATAAAAAGGCGACTTTGACGTCTGAATAGAATTTTCACAATCTCTGTATATATAATTGACCCTGGGGAAACGGGTAAACGTGTGTCCGTTGTAGAGCAATCGAAGAACAAACAATACATCGCCAAATACGTTGCCGTCTTCGGCCATGGGATATTTCATGTATAGTTCCCTTCGTCCCACCATAGCGTTGCCCAGTGCCCTTGGGGCAAGCAGCAGATCCTCAAGCATCAGGTTGTCTGGAATATGGACTCTGTCTATGTTTCCAAAACAAAATTCCGTCTCCATTGCCTCGGGGAGTTCCAACAAAATATCATCAGAATCCATTCTGCAGATATATTCTCCCTCAGCGTGCAAAACTCCGAGATTAAAGGGCACGCCGTCAAAACCGGACTGAAACGATGTTCTAAGATAAACAAAGCCAGAATTCTTTGCCATCTGCACCAACTCAGTATCCGTCGAACAGTCATCAACGAGTATAACCTCAAAAGGATCGAGTTTTTGCAGTGAGAGAAGACATTCTCTAAAGTATTGTTTTGGTGTATTATAAAATGGCACCACGACTGAAATTTGCAAAACAACCTTTCATAAAAAACATTATAAACAATGATAGTAAAATATTTCTTAAAGGTAAATTGAATATTATTTTTTATATTTTATAAATAAGTTATTTGTGTATAATAAAAAAAAGGAACCACAATACTACACGATCACAAATTACGGGGTATGGTTATTGCCGCCCTTGGCGTCTTTATCGTCAGTTTCGACGCGCTTTTGGTGCGCTTAGCCGCGGTGGACGCCTCAACCGTATCATTTTACCGCGGGCTTTTTATGGGGCTTAGTATGTTAATGCTGTGGCAGTTGAAAGGGGTACGTTCCTGGAAGCCTGTAAGCACAAAAGAGCTTTTGATTTTTGCTCTGATCGTGCTGCTTTCGGCCATGAGTACGGCACTGTTTGTTTTTTCGGTTAAATACACCGCCGCGGCCAACACCGTTGTGCTGCTGGCTACGGCGTCATTCTTTGCCGCGATCTTTACCTATTTTTTGATCAAAGAACCCATCCAGAAAAGCACGCTTGCTGCTATTGTGATCTCTTTTTTGGGAGTTTTTATAGTCTTTGGCAGCTCCTTTTCTATCGGCAGCAACTGGATCGGCGACCTTTTGGGGCTGGCCCTGGCGGTGGTCATGGGGTTGGAGTTGACCCTGCTTCGCAAATATCCCCACTTTCCCAAGCTGCTGCTGATCGCCCTTAGCGGCTTTTTGGTGGCATTTGTCATGCTTTTTGCAAGTAATTCGCTTTTAGATATTTCCGCGCAGACGCTGTTTTGGCTTATGGTGATGGGACTGGTGCAGATGCCGCTGGCCATGTATCTAATTTTTTTGGCCACAAAGTACATCACCTCTGCCGAGGTCAGCCTGTTTACTACCATAGAAACTACGCTTGCTCCGGTGTGGCTGTGGCTTTTTCTCGCAGAGATTCCGCCCAAGATGACGCTTATCGGGGGTTTACTGGTAATAGCGGCGATCCTTATCAACGCCCTGCCAAAAATACGCAACCGCCCAAAAAGCACCTAACACATAATTAACATTAAGATTGTACTATGAGGGTTTAATCATGACTTGGGTGGGGACTGGGATGAAAATTTTATTTTTGGAAGATAACAGTGTCTGTAAAAACAGAATAAACACGCTTTTACCGCAGACCAGATTCAGCATTTCCCATTGCACAAATGATAACGAATTTATTGATAAAACATACCGTCACATTTACGATCTTTATCTCATTGATCTCAACGTTACAGGGGCAGACGGTTTTCATCTTTTGCACTTGCTGCAACGACATGAGGACACCACGATCAAAGTCGCACTCTCATGGAACGCTACGCATACCTGCACGGCGTATCGGTGCGGCTGCGACTGCTTTTTGAACAAAAGGAACGTTGATGAGATTACATATCGCGTAACGGCTCTTATCAACAGAGAATTTCAATGCTTCTCCACTATCATCAGAATAACGCGGTCGCTGCATTATGAATTTTTCTCCAAACGGCTCTCCTGTAACGGCAAAAATATTCGTCTGGGGCTTTATCCTACCCTTATCATTGAATACCTGCTCAAACACAGAAACGCTTATGTCACGACAAATACGCTTGAAGAAGTGATATATCCGGCCGCGTGCGAGCACAAAACTTCTCCGATACGCTACCATATTTACATTTTACGAAAAAGTTTGGGAGAAGAGATCATAACTTCCCACCGGGCACTGGGATATATGATCAAAACAATAGATTGAGTGCAAGGAAACATTCGGGCCGTTTAAAAAAACGGCCCTGCCCGATTGTAAAACTTTACAGCAGCTATGAACTGCTGCTATAAGTATAAAAAAACATTGTTAATTTTATGTTTCTTTATCATCTTTTTATACAAGGGTATTTTTAAAGAGGGTAAACATCCCCCAGCCAAGATAGGTTGCGCACCAAACCGTCAAGATCACCAAAGTCGCGTTAGCCAGTAAGCTTATGGCTTTGCTTTTATCCCCTGCGACAACGCCCTGGGATTTGCCCACTTTCCATGCCATTGTTACGATAAAAGCAACGCCGACAAAACCAAGCGAGGCAAAGGTGGCAAAAAACATCGCCACAGATGGCCAGTCAATGTTGACGGTATAGTCATAGATACTGTATCCGTATGAGCGCATCAGATCAAAACGCATCCATTCGCGTACCGCAGAAATCAGCAGCGCGTCAACGACTAAAAACCCAAGCGTGAGATACGGGTTGATATCCAGATACACCATCAGCAGGGTCAATGCGACCGCGGCAACGGTCAGAAGCACTACTATATCAGTGATCATGGAAGCTTGCCACATCCATCCCACAAACAGCAAAGCAGAAAGGAGCAGACCGTAAAGCCCCATCTTCTTTCCAAGATTTTGCACAAAAACGATATATCTGTTTTCAAAATCCTGCCTTGTGGAAAGAAACTTGGCGTATGCCTGCAAAAAGATCCCGGTGACGGGGATACTGAGTGAAAACATGAACAAAAGCCGCACGATATCATAATGAAAATTCAATCCGGAAGGATCGACCGACCCGCCGGGAGCGTACCACTGCATCCATTTGTCCGGCTGGATTGATTCATACGCAAACACATGCATCAACATTCCCGAAAAAAGCAGTAATACAAATGAGATAACCCCCACGTACGTAGTACTGGAGGAATCACTTTTATTTGCGTAATAATACCAGTAAAACATGCTGTATCCCACTATCAGGGCATAAATAAAGACAAAAACCCAGACCCCGGAGAGGGTATTGGTCACATACCAGTTTGGATCATAGATCACCTGGGTAAACAGCAGCGGCGCCACGCCCAGCACGATCAGCAGCGATACGCTGAGCTTGCCTGTCTGGATCATGTGTGCTGTCAGCGTCTTCCAATTGCTGCTGGCGCGTTTCTTGCGCTGCCCGTACAAAGACACTCCGAAACTGCCCAGCGCCAGAAATACAAACGCCGCGTGCAGGGCCCATG
>CAYUAC010000096.1:4885-7783 GCA_964442515.1 uncultured Campylobacterales bacterium
CATGTCAAAACATACAGCCCCTGAAACACCACCGGATAAAATGGAATACCGGCGGGATCTCGTAATCCGTTTAAAATCATACTCATTTCCATCTGTTACTCCTTTTTTACTTCGCTTTGGTCGCTATCCAGGCCGCCATCGCGTCAAACTCCTGATCGGGGAGTTTTAACTTTGGCATATAGGGGATGGCCCCCGTCGCGATCGAACCCTGCATAAAACTTTTGATTGTTTGCTTGTCCCATCCTTCAACCTTTGCCATCAGCGGCCGAAATGCGGCCCCTTTTTCCAAGCCGTGGCAGTTGGAACACGCAATCTGGGTGAGCAGTTT
The DNA here is from genome assembly GCA_964442515.1 of uncultured Campylobacterales bacterium. GTDB lineage: Bacteria > Campylobacterota > Campylobacteria > Campylobacterales > Sulfurovaceae > TCS-49. The sequence goes on from CAYUAC010000096.1 coordinate 5,214, forward strand.
GCCCGCTTCCAGTTTGTTTTGGGGCGTGATAGTACGCAGGCGCTTGGGAATCCACGGATTGAGTTGCAACAACCCTTTTTCCCCCAGCACGTCAACCTCGCTTTTGATGTTTTTGCCCGGAACGTCTTTTGCAATAATCTGGTTGCTGTAGATATAGCGTCCGGCGACATAGGGTTTGCGGATACTTTCACGCAGCTTTTCCCCGGGCCACAGCCCGACCACGCCGATCACAAACAGCATCACAATCGCCAGCGAACGCTTGATATAGCGCGGAAAGAAAATAGCCATGAGAAAGTAAAGCGAAAACAAAGCGATAAGAATAATACGGGTATTGATAATATCGGGCAGATAGATACTCATAAGCGTATGCGCGCTTTGGGGCAGCGTATTGACATACCACATAAATCCGACCATAACAACCAGACCGCCGATAATACTGGTAATACCAAGCTTTCGGTTCAACTCAGCGGCCAAATCCCTGTCTTTGAGCACGGAGGTAATGATAAAGCCGATTACGCCTGACATCATTACCATAAAACCGATACGAAGCACCATATGCGGGAACGTGTTCAGCCCGAAAAACGCGTCACTTGCCGATCCGGTCTGATAAAACGCGTCCGTACCCGGCCACATCATAAAGCTGATGATGCCAATAATCAAAAACAGCGTCCCCAGCGAAGCCAGCGCAAACGAATAGGTCAGTTTCAAATGCGTCTTTTTATCGATTTTATCTATAAAATAGATCAGAGCAAATACGCCCACGACCTCATAAACAAAAAAGACCCATTCGGTAGCCCAGACCCACACGAAATTGTGAATCAGCGCGCTGATCCCCCTCGGACTGGCCGCTGTGGCGGTGTACCAGATGCCCGGCCCCGTAATCGAACCGATCACATACGAAAAAATAAGCAAAAACATGCCGTACTTTTTCATATACTCGTACAGTTCGGGCCGGTTTTCTTTATATGCTTTGTGTGCTAAAAACACGAACAAAAGCGCCGCACCGATTGATGTGTGCGAAGCCAAAATATGAATTGTTCCCGTTATCCCCATCAGCCACGCTGAGCCGATCTGTGGAAAATAAAACAGGGGAAACATCCCTACAAAATCCATATACCCCTCCTCTTACAAGATTGATGGAAAACTCCATACCCCAATCTTAAGAGGTGTTTGTTAATTTTATGTTATTTTTTTTATTAAATAAAGTGATCACTTTATCTTCACACCACCGCTAAAAACAGCGTTACTGCTTCTGCCAATAAAGATCTTGCCACGCGCATCAAGCAGCAGATGTATACGTTTGAAGATATTGCCCAACTGGATGAAAGGAGCCGGCGCTGCGCTTAGCGCAAAACTGCTGACGGGTATCAATAAGCGCAAACTGCTGGTAGAAGAGATACAGCTTCTTGGCAGGGTCAAACGCAAAGACGTAGAAGCCGCAAGACAGTGAATAACCGCTGTTATGCACCAGATGATCGAAAAAGGCGAAATTTCTTTGGGTGATGCATGGATCGATTGACATTATAGTATTTTTTATATACAATAAAAGTATAGTTTCTATATTTCAAGACAAAGGCTGCGGTTTTGGAGTTTGAATATGACACGCATAAAAGTCTTACAAACAAGAAAAAACATGGTATAGATTTTGAAGAGGCGAAAACATTATGGCTGGATACAAAAGCGATCGTAGTACCGGCAAATACAGAAAATGACGAGTTGCGTTACGCTTTAATCGCGACAAAAAAACAAAAATGTTACACAGCTATATTTACCGTCCGAAATACACGATATAGAATCATCAGTGTCCGACGGTGCAGAAAAAAGGAGGAATCCCGTTATGAAAACAGTTGACGCAAAAGAATTTGACCGCAAGTTTGATAATAATGAAGATATCAGTGACTATCTTGACTTTTCAAAAGCGCAAAAACTCAGTGAGTTTGACAAAAATGTGCATAAAACCAAAAAAATCAATGTCGACTTTCCCGAAAGTATCATTATGCAGTTGGACCAAGAAGCGGCCAAAATCGGTGTCACGAGACAATCGATTATCAAATTTTGGATTGCCGAACGGTTGAAAAAGGAACAACAGGCTTAAAAAGACCTCCAGGTAAACCGGAGATCGTTTTGCTTTTTACTTTCGCAAAAACTCCAGTACCGTCTTGACGATATCGTCATCATCTTTGCTATAGGATTTAAGGTATTCTTTTTGACCGCTTTCAAACGCGACGGTGATATTCTGACCGTAATTGCTCAGCTTGGCCACCTTTTTTTGCTTTGCAAGCAGTTTGATCACCATCAGATCCAAAAACTGCCTGCTGTAACTGTCAAGCTTGCCGAACCGATCCACGATCTCTTCTTCTATATCATAAATTTCACTGACGCTTTCACAATGGGTCAGCCTTCTGTACAGTTCCAGCCGGATGCGGTCCTGACTGATGAGATCTTCATTTAAAAACGCCGTGACACTGAGCTTGATCTCAACCTCTTTGCCTTCTTGCATATCCTCATCGTTTAAAATCCTGATCGCGTCTTCCAGCATCTTCAGATACAAACCGTAACCGATATGCTTG
>CAYUAC010000097.1:0-7771 GCA_964442515.1 uncultured Campylobacterales bacterium
GCGGATTCTGGCTTCTTTTTTTGGCGAAAAAGCGATCAGCATTTCATACTCTTCCCCGCTGAGAGCTTCTTTCTGCAAGACGCGGCGCGTCCAGGTAAACCCCTTTTTATTGGCCGTAAGCATTTTGTCCAGATCGCTGTAAAGCCCGTCGCTGATATCCATGCCGCTTCGAAGAGAGGGTGCGGCTTCATACACAAAATCGGCCCTGAGGGCGGGTTTGATAAAACGGTGGTTTGCAGGCAGGGCTGCTTTGTGCAGCAGGCGTTTCAAACCCCGCGCGCTTTGGCCGAGTGAGCCGGTAAAAGCGATCCTGTCGCCAAAATGCAGGCCGCTTCGCAGCAGCGGTGCTTTTGAATGAGAAATAATCGTAACGGTAATATCAAGACGCGTGCCCCCGATCGTATCGCCGCCGATGATTTCACACCCGTACCTGGCCGCGCAATCTTCAAAGCCTTTGGCAAGCCGGTTGAGTTCGTGCGTGGGCATGGATTTTGGCAGGCTTACCGCCAGCAGCGCGTATTTGGGTTTGGCATTCATCGCAATAGCGTCAGATATATTCACAAGCATCGCTTTTTGCGCTATCTGGTAGGCATCCATCCAGCCGCGCCTGAAATGCACGTTTTCAAAAAAAGCGTCTTTGCTGTAGTACCATCCGTTGATCCCCGCGGCGTCGTCGCCGATATGGTTGTTACGAAATCGGCTGATAAAATATTTTTCTTTATCCATTTTGACCTATATCATCTTTTTTTAATTATCTTTAGTGTACTATAATTCCTGATTAAACAGAAAAAGGTTGCATATGCGTTATGAACTTTCCATATTTAAATTCAACTGCAAAACCGATTATTTGCCCTATTATAAACGATATAACTTAAAATTAACAGGTATCAAAGATATCCGCACCCTCCTGCAGGCGGTGCCCGAAGAGGTGGCTATCCACGACGGCGTGGTGGTTAACGGCTTGTATATGAGCGCTTCCACGCCTATTGAGCGCGTAGTCGAGAAATTTGGCAGCGATCTGGTGATTGAACCGATCAGCCAGCTGCGGGTTATGCACGATCTTCAGATTGACGAGCGTGATTTTATCCAAAAGCGTACGGGACTTGATGCGTTTTTTGATGATGAACTGCGCCAGAAATACGGCAGTTACAAGCTGCATTATTACGCTTCCATTTCGCTGAAATACAACAGAGAATATATCGGCGACGCGATGCTGGCCGTTGCCAAAGAGCTGCTGCAAAAAAACAGAACCAGCGAGCGCGAAATCTTAGAGCATCTTTTTGATCCTTTCTGGGGATTGCAGTACCATGTCAGCAGTGAAAACAAAATGCTTGAATATGACCGGAGTTTAGAAGATAATTACGAGTATGTCAAACAGCGGGCCGTGGAACTTGGCGTTATCAAAGACAAGCCCTTGAAGCTTGAGGGTAAGCACGAACCAAAATCGCGAGAAATCAAGTTCAAACGCGGCCTGTCACAGCCCATGCCCATCGAAGCCTACAAGTACGATAGAGATTTTGCCTACAAGATTGCCGGCGAAGTGCTGCTTGAAGCGATGGATCACAACATCGACGCCGTTGTGGTCAGCGATGAGGACAGTTACAAACTGCTGCGCCACCACCAAAAAAAGATCGCCAGGGTCGTGGGCCGCGAAGTCGACATCGAGGTTGTCAGCGCCTGATGCTGCTTGGCGTTAATATAGACCATATCGCCGTACTGCGTCAGGCGAGACTGGTCAACGATCCCGATCCTCTGGACGCGCTTGGGATTGTCAAGCGCGCCGGAGCCGATCAGATTACGATCCATCTGCGTGAAGACAGGCGACACATCAATGATGAAGACGCGAAAAATATCATCAACTTTTCGCATCTGCCCATCAACTTGGAGTGCGCGGCAGAACCTGAGATTATTGATATCGTATGTTCTCTTAATCCCTACCGTGCTACCATTGTCCCCGAAAAACGGGAGGAAGTGACAACAGAAGGCGGTTTGGATTTAGAAAAAGGGTATGACAAACTGCATAAAGCGATCCAAAAACTGCAGCAAAACGGTATCGAAGTCTCCCTGTTTATCGACCCCACCACCAACGCCGTAGAATTGAGTAAAAAGCTGGGAGCAGAGTGGATTGAACTGCATACGGGCAGGTATGCCAATATTTACCAAATGCTTTTTTCCAACCTGGCGCGTACGCCTCACAGCATCCGGGAACTGCAGCACTCCAGAGCCCAGCTGCAAAATCTTTATTACGGCGAAGTGGAAAAGCTGGAGTATTGTTCCAGGTTCGCCGCGACTTTGGGGCTGCATGTGGCTGCCGGACACGGATTGAATTACCAAAATACGCCAAGGATTGCCGCTATTGAACATATCAAAGAACTTAACATCGGCCAAAGTATTGTCGCACGAAGCGTCTTTTGCGGCTTACAAAAGGCTATAGAGGATATGAAAGACCTGCTTGCATGAGAAAAATCGCGATCAGTCTGGGTGATATCAACGGTATCGGTCCCGAACTTGCGCTTAAAGCCCATGAGCAGGTCACAACCCTGTGTGATCCCATCTACTGTGTCAATGAAAAGCTCATGGGACAGGTCGCCCAGAGGCTTGGCACGCAGGTTCCAGACGATTTTGTGTGCAGCGGCAGCAAAGGCAGCGTGAAGATAAAACCGGGCAAGATTTCGCAAAAAAGCGGCAAGTTTTCGTATTACAGCTTCTTAGACGCAATCCAGATGGCAAAAAAAGGCAGGGTAGATGCGATCACGACGCTGCCCATTCACAAACAGGCGTGGGACAAAGCCGGCGTTGACGCCAAGGGCCACACTGACGTGCTGCGCAAACTCTTTGGGCAAAACGCGATCATGATGCTTGGGTGCGAATCGATGTTTGTGGCCCTTTTTACCGAACATATCCCGCTGAGGCAGGTACCAAAACAGATCAAAATCGGCAGGCTGAACGCTTTTTTGCAAGATTTTCATGCCTGCGTACAACCCTCCAAAGTAGCCGTGCTTGGCCTCAACCCCCACGCCGGCGACGGCGGCGTGCTTGGCGATGAGGAAAAAAAGATCAGTAAAGCCATCACCAAAGCCAATAAAAAGCTGGGCAAGAGTGTTTTTGAAGGTCCCTTTATCCCCGATGTAGCTTTTACGCCCGGGGTGCGGGAAAAATTTACCCATTTTGTCGCGATGTATCACGATCAGGGCCTGGCTCCACTCAAAGCACTGTATTTTGAAGAAAGTATCAATGTATCGCTGAATCTGCCCATCATCCGAACCTCGGTCGATCACGGTACGGCCTTTGATATCGCTTACAGCGGCAAAGCCAAAACTACCAGCTATGTCAACGCGGTCTCCCAGGCGGTAATACTGGCAGACAGGCAGGAGGACTGAGATGGAAGAACTGATCAAAGACTGGGGCTATCTGATCTTGTTTCTTTACTCCTTTGGCGGGGGCTTTTTAGCCCTGGCTATCGCTTCGGTACTGAGTTATACCGGTGACTTGAACATCTACGTGACCATGGTGGTGGCAGGCCTTTCAAATTATATAGGCGATCAGTTTTTGTTTTATATGGCAAGAACCAACAAAGATTTTGCCAGACAGATTCTAAGAAAACACCGAAGAAAAGTCGCGTGGGCCCACCTGATCATGCGCCGCTACGGGGACGCGGCCATCTTTTTGCAAAAATATATCTACGGTATCAAAACACTCATTCCCTTAGCCATCGGGTTGACCAAATACGACCACAAGCGCTTTGGGCTTTATAACGTATTTGCCACGATCCTTTGGACCGTGCTTATTGCCAGTCTGTCCTATTCGCTTGGCCGGGTGGTGATCGATATGGCCGATGAATACAAAAAATACGGCATCGCAGCCGCCATCATTCTCATACTCGTTATCGCCTATATCTTCAAGCAGATCGATAAAAAGTAAAAACAGATGCATGGCAAGCGTATTGCTGCGCGGTTTGTGCTTGATGCGACCGTCCGGGAGTTTTTGCCGGCAAAAAAGCAACAGGATGTTCTGTGTATCAGTGTTGCGCGGGATACGACGATCAAGGCCGCGCTGGAATCTTCCGGTATCGCCCATACAGAAGTGCGCCGGGTGGCACTGGGTGAAAATGAGATAAAACTTGACAGTTTTGTTCCGGCAGGCAGTACGCTGCAAATCATCGGATACAGGCAGATGCAGCTGCCACAAGAAAAGCTTCGCTTCGCCGTTGATTGCAATATGGCCAAAGCCGTAACCTATCTGCGGATGCTTGGGTATTCGTGTTTTTATGAAAACAATATCGCCGATGCCAGGCTGGCTGAAGTGGCACAATCTCAGGAGCGGATCGTGCTTAGCCGGGATAAGCGGCTGTTTATGCGAAGCAAGATCACAAAGGGGCGGTTCGTGCGTGCATCACGGGCGCAGTCGCAGCTTGCAGAGCTGGTGGCCTTTTTTGATCTTACCAAGCATATGCGCCCCTTTACCCGCTGCGTGGTATGCGATACGCCGCTGCAAAGCGTGGAGAAAGACAGTATCGTGCACCGCCTGCCTCCCAAGATAAAGCAGTTTTATACCACGTTTAAATACTGCGCACATTGCGATAAAGTCTACTGGGCCGGGACGCATTACAAGCGCATGATGGAACTGATCCAAAAGCTTTAATCCCCCTTTGCCGGCCGCATCACAAAGATTTCGCCGCTGTCGGAGGAGAAATAGATCAATCCCTTTGGTCCCTCTATCACGTCGCGGATGCGGCGGCCAAAGTCATCTAAGAGTTTGAACTCCTTTGTGACGCTGTGGTTTTGATTCAGGGTAATGACATTAAGATGTGTCATCGCCAGCGCTCCTGAGAGCAGGGCGCCACTGAGTGAGGGGAAGGCACTGCCTCTGTACAGCAGCAGCGAACTTGGCGCGATCGAGGGGGTAAACTCATAAACGGGCTGTTTCATCCCCTCTTGGTGGGTGCCGCCCACATCCACCGGTCCCCAGTACTCCTTGCCGTATGAGATTTCGGGCCAGCCGTAGTTGGCGCCTTTTTTGACGATGTTGATCTCATCACCGCCTCGCGGACCGTGCTCGTTTTCCCACAAAATCCCCGTGTTTGGATCAAAAAACAGGCCCTGCGGGTTGCGGTGGCCGTAGGAGTAGACAGCGGCTTTGGCGTGGGGCTTATTGATAAAAGGGTTGTCTTTGGGGATAGAACCGTCCAGATGCAGGCGCATGATCGTGCCGTTGTGGTTGTGCAGCTGCTGGGCGCTTTTGCGCACGCCACGGTCACCAACGCCAAAAAAGAGGTGGCCCTGCCCGTCAAAAGCGATGCGGCTGCCGTAATGGCGGGTAGTATCCGTGGCGCTGTCAGTTTGCAGCAAAATTTGCCACTCTTGCAGGCTGCTGCCATGCAGCTTTGCTTTTGCCAGGGTCGTTGCGCCGCCCTCAGGTGTCTGCCTGACATAGGTAAAATAAACTATGCCGTCTTTTTCATACGCGGGAGAAACCGCCACGTCCAAAAGCCCTCCCTGACCGGCTGCTTTGATATCAGCAGGCAGTCCTGAGAGGCGCGTAGCTTTGCGTGCATTCATGTCAAAGAGATACGCCTTTCCTTCCCGCATTGTAAAGATGATTTTTTCAGAAGTTAAAAAGTCTAACGCCCAGATGACGCCGGATTCTTGATGCAGACGCTCAAGCACGAAATCTTTTCCATCCGGCAGCGTGCCCTTGGTCAATATCTGCGCGGATACAAGAGAGGTTTGAATGAGTATAAAAAATAGAATAAAAGGTTTCATAACGCTTCCTTTGGTTTATAAAAGATCAAGCAGCTGATCAAATGAGCCTATTTTGCGGGTGGCTTTGGAAAAATCCTGCGTCTTGGTAAAGTCGTTGTGCACCGTGATACAGTCAATACCCGCATCATGAGCAGCAATCAGCCCTCTTTGCGAATCTTCTACCACCACGGCTTTGTGCGCCTTGGCATCAAAGCGCTGCAAACCTTTGAGATAGGGGTCGGGATGGGGTTTGGCTCTTGGGTATTCGCCCTCACACAGGACAAAATCCATAAAATCCACGATGCCCCTGTCTTTGTGGATCAGTTCAAAATCCACCCGTCTTGCCGTGGTGATGATGGCCATTTTGTATTTTTGTGACAGCTGCGCAAGAACGTCTTGTACACCGTCTATGACGATATCTTCGTTTTGCAGGTAGTGCCGGTAGTATTCGTTTCGTTTGTCTCTGGCTTTTATGATTTGTTCCTGACCGGCGCTATCAAGTACTGACCACACTCCGCCGCCACGGGTCATGATGCCCATATACTCTTCAAAGCCGATATCATAGTCAAAAAACTCTTTGAGTGCTTTTTTGCTGGCTTGGTAGTACCAGTTTTCGGTTTCAACCAGTACGCCGTCATTGTCAAACAGGATAAACTCTTTGTTCAAAAATGCACCTTTTTAAAATGATTATACCAAATTCCGACATTGTAAAAAGCAATGTGCTACGCTATAATGAATGATAAAATCGTCTAAAAAGAGAGGAATATCATGCAAAAAGATCCGAATAAAGGCTATATCGCCATTTTGGGCTGGAGTCTGAACGCAATAGATGCTATTGAAAGATTTGACCGAAGGTATGTGGTCGTGGCTCCGGTATGGGCGGAAGAGTATGCCAAAGAACATGATATCCCTTATGTGAGCTGGGATTTTGAAAGATTGAACGAGCGCTCTTTTGAAATATCGGAAAAATTGGAGGAAATGGGTGTTGACGTGGCAATTCCCCTTTTTGAAGAAACCGTCGAGTGGGCGGGGGCGATAAATTCGGTTTTGATGAAAAAGCCCCGGTTGATGAGCCAATCCCTGCTTTTTCGCGACAAATCGTTGATGAAACGGCGCGCGCAGCTTGGCGGCATCAGGGTCGGTATTTTTGAGGAAGCTCAGGACAAAGGGGATGTGCTGCGGTTTTTAACCCGTGTTAATCAAGCGCTTCTAAAGCTTGACGGCGATCCAAACGATCCCATTCACCTCAAAGCTTTTGACAAGGCGGGCTGTCTGGGTCACCGGGTGATCAGGACGCCTGATGATGTGGATATGATCCCCGATGATGAGTTTCCAACTCTGATGGAAAGCCACCTGGACGGCTGGGAATTTGCCGTGGAAGCTTTTATTAAAGATAGAAAAATTCAGTTTTTAAATATTTCCGAATATGTCACGCTTGGATATTCGGTTTTCGTACCCGCGACGCCTGATCTGGAGAAATGGCGGGAAAGGGTCACCCAGGAGATTGAAAAACTGATCGAAACGTTTGATATCGACTTTGGTTTTATCCATCCGGAGTATTTTGTCACCAGCGACGGATCGATGTACTTTGGCGAAGTAGCGTACCGGCCGCCGGGGTTTAACGCTTTTGAACTGATCGAACGGGCGTACGGGTTTAACGCGTACCAGGGGCTTGTTTTGATGTTTGATCCAAATACTACGCAGGAGGAGATTGACGCCTTTTTCCCAAAAGAGGTCGTAGACGCCAAGGGGTATGCCGGCTGCTTTGGCGTGTATCCAAGAAGGCGGGTGGTCAATGAACTCAAAATTCCCGAAGAAACCCAAAATCACGAGTACTTTGAGTTTCATGAGCTGCAATCGCCCATGCAGAACAAGGTTCCCAAAAGAAGCGCTTTTGGAACGCACTGGGGGCTTGTATACTTTTTTGGCGACGATCCTTACAAACTCAGAGACTTGTTGAAAAAACAGGAAGATTTAGATTTTTATATCTAGTCAAAGGCATTTATGAAACCATTGGAAGAAAAACTAAA
>CAYUAC010000098.1:0-7723 GCA_964442515.1 uncultured Campylobacterales bacterium
AAGGCAAGCCTCCGGGAATACGATTTTGTGGGCCGTCTGGGCGGAGAAGAATTTGGAGCGATAGTGAAATCAGACAGTAAAGAAAAGATCGCGGAACATATCCGGGTTTTGAAAAGTTCGGTAGAAGCGATGCATATCGAACATGACGGCAACAGGGCCAGCCCCTATGTCACTGTTTCCATAGGTTTGCTTCTTACCAATACTTTTGATGAGGCGACGTTACACAGTCTATACGCATCTGCTGACAAAGCCCTGTATGAGGCCAAGGAAAGCGGCCGTAATCAAGTCGTGGTCAAAGAAAGTTTAAGCGTAGAGGTTGAGCTTCTTGTCTTGATCAAAAATATCTTCAAACAGTTTCGATGCCTGTTCGAGCATGTTTTTTTGGCTGTCCTGCTTGCGCAGGTCAAACTCTTCTAAAAGTTTGCTGATCTTGTCTGCTGTCATTGATTTAATCTCTTCGGTGTTGTCTGGATTCTGCACGGGGGCAAAAGCGTCTTTCAGCGACTGGGCGACATTGCTTCGAAAGCTTTCAAGGGTGTTGGTCTTTGCCTCGTTGGTTGCCTTCATAAACTCCTGCATCATCGGCGCGGCTTCTTCAAGGGCGGCCGCGATCTCTTTTCTGTCGTTTTCAGACAGACCGTTGCCCTCATATTTCATTTCATACGAAAATTTTTGCGTCAGCGTATGGGTGCTGCCGTTTTGGTTTTCCTTGGTGCTTGTATACGCGCTGCTGTTCATGGAAAAGCTGAGTTTGTCGCCGTCTTTGGTGGTATAATCAAACGAATACGCATTGCTGCTTGCCTGCAAGAAAGTGCTTTGTATACTGTTTTGCAGGTTTTGGGGTTGCGCATTTTGGGGCTGTACCATCATTTTTTAGCCTTTATGTTTAATGCCTGTAATATCGTTTGTTTTAAACTTTTGTTTAGTCGATGACAAGCAGTTTTTTGCTGCTGTTTTTGGCTTTATACAAAGCGTTGTCGGCTTTTTTGATATCGTATACGTCGATCTTTTCCCAATGTCAAGGAATACGCAGACCCGGACAAAATCATGGCGCAACGGGCTGAGATTAAGTTGTAAGTAAATGAAAAAGCGGTACGATTTAAATTACTATAACAAAAGCAGGAGGAACCCAGCCATGAATAACGAGATGAAAACCTTTGAAGATCACGAATCTGAGATCAGAGCGTATTGCCGTGCCGTCCCTACCGTTTTTAAAGCTTCGTCCAACGCGACGATGGTTGATGAAAACGATAAAGAGTACATCGATTTTTTTGCCGGAGCGGGGGTGCTGAATTTTGGTCACAATAACCAGAAAATGAAAGACGCCGTTGTCGAGTTTATCCAAAACGACGGGGTCGTGCACTCGCTGGATATGTTTACCAACGTCAAAAGAGATTTTATCAACACTTTCGTGGATACGATCTTAAAGCCAAGAGGTATGGAAGATCGCAAATTGCAGTTTACCGGACCCACGGGGACCAACGCCGTGGAAGCCGCGCTTAAGCTTGCCAGAAAGGTCACGGGCCGAACCGAAGTGGTAGCTTTTAACAGAGGCTTTCACGGGATGACGCTCGGGGCGCTTGCAGTGACGGCAAACCATGCCTTTCGGGGCAGTGCGGGGGTTTCTCTTGATAACGTCATCAGAGATACCTTTAATGATATGCACGCGCTGAACAATCTGCGCCAAAAGATGTTTGATCCCGGATCCGGGATGCTGCCTCCGGCTGCGTTTTTGGTAGAACCCGTGCAAGCCGAAGGCGGCGTGCGCGTAGCAACCAAAGAGTGGCTGCAGGGCGTGCAACAGTTGGCACGAGATACCGGAGCACTGTTTATCATCGATGATATCCAGGCGGGATGCGGCCGATGCGGCAGTTATTTCAGCTTTGACGATCTGGACGTTGATCCCGATATCATCATTTTGGCCAAAGGTTTGGGCGGCATGGGCACGCCTATCGGGATGCTTGTCAACAAACCCGAATACGACAAAGCCTGGGCACCCGGACAGCATACGGGGACGTTTAGAGGTCAGGGCATCTCCTTTGTCGCCGGCAAGATCGGTCTGGAGTATTTTGCCGATAACGCTTTTGTCAACGGCGCCAAACAAAAGGGTGAAATCATCCGAAAAACCCTTGATCAACTCAACAGCAAATACGACTTGGTTGACGTTCGCCAAAAAGGCATGATGCTGGCAGCGGAGTTCAAAGACGCACCCACGGCCAAAGCGATAGCGGGAAAATGTTTTGAAAACGGCCTCATTATCGGTACGTGCAACACCGGACAGGTGGTCAAATTTATTCCACCGCTGACGATTGAGGAATACAAGCTTGAAAAAGGGTTGGCCATCTTTGCCAAAGCCGTAGCTGAAGTCTTTAGTGAAAGGAGGTAAGCAATGGGATACAGTACAACACATTTTAAATCCATAAACCCCTACACCGAAGACGTAGTGTATGAAGTGCCGATGCATAGCAAACAGGAAGCAAGAGAAATGCTGGAGCGTTCACATGCGGCGTATACAAGCCAATGGTCAAAAACAAGTTTTGAACAAAGAGCTAAGCTTTTAAACGCCGTGGCAAAAGAGATGAAAGACAATCTTGACGAATATGCGCTACCAATGACCCAGGAGATGGGCAAACCCATCAACGAAGCCAGAGGCGAAGTGAACAAAGCCGCGTGGGCGGCCGAACATTACGCGCAGTACGGGCAGCAGTATCTAGGTACGGAGTATTTGCCCTCCGATGCGACTTCAAGCTATATCCAGTATCTGCCACTGGGTCCGACACTGGGTATTTTGCCGTGGAACGCGCCGTTTTGGCTGGCATTTCGCTATCTGGCTCCCGCGCTGATGTCTGGCAACACTTGCTTGATGAAACATGATTCGCATACGCCGCTTTGTGCCGCCAAGATCATCCAGGCGTTTGAAAAAGCGGGCTTTCCAAAAGACGTGGTGCAAAATCTTGTGCTTGATCATACCCATATCGAGGGATTGATACGCAATCCGATGCTTAAAGGGGTCTCTTTGACCGGATCTTCCAGAGCCGGAAGTATCGTCGGCGGAATCACAGGCAGCGAGATCAAACCGATGGTACTTGAGCTTGGCGGCAGTGATCCTGCAATCGTACTGAGCGATACCAAGGATTTAGCCCAAGCTGCCGATACGATCGTACTTTCCCGGTATATTAATGCCGGGCAGTCTTGCATCGCGGCTAAGCGTATCATCGTTGAAGAACCCGTATATGAAGAGTTTATCGAGATGCTCAAAGAGCGCTTTGCCAAACTCAAAGTCGGCGATCCCAAAGAGGAATCCACCGTGATCGGGCCCATAGCCAGAAAAGAGTTGGTAGAGGAAATGCACGAACAGGTCGACCGCTCCGTTAAAGCCGGGGCCAGACTGGTCCTTGGCGGACAGCGGCATGAGGGCAAAGGTTTTTTCTTTCCCGTGACGATGCTGGCTGACGTAGAACCGGGCATGGTCGTCAGCTGCCAGGAAACGTTTGGTCCCATCGCAGCGGTGATTAAGGCCAAAGACAGCGAAGATGCGGTCAAGATAGCAAACGATACCGAGTACGGCCTTGGTGCCGCTATCTGGAGCGGTGATGTAGATAACGCGATGAAGATGGCTTCGCAAATTGAGACGGGGCAGGTTGCTATCAACGGTATCGTCAAATCCGACCCCAGGCTGCCAAGCGGCGGCGCGAAAAAATCCGGTATCGGTAAGGAACTGGGTCCCCACGGGATCAAAATGTTTGTTAATGCCCAGCAAGTCTGGGTCGGACCAAAAACAGATTAATAGCAGGAGCGTGAATTGAGAAGAAAAAAGTTACCCTTTACAAAAAAAGAGTATACCCAGCGACTTCGCAAAGTCAAATCGATGATGCAGCAGCGCCGCATCGATGTATTGGTTGCCACCGATCCGGGCAATATGAATTGGCTTACAGGATATGACGGTTGGTCGTTTTATGTCCATCAGGGAGTGATTGTCTCCCTTGACCACGACGAACCGATCTGGTTTGGCCGGTTGATGGATATCCACGCCGCGCGGATCAAGTGCTATATGAGTGAAAACAATATGGTAGGTTATCCCGAAAAATATGTCCAAAACCTTGAAGAACACCCTATGACGTGGATCGGGGAAAATATTTTTCAAAAGTACGGTTGGAATAAGTCAGTCATCGCCACAGAGCGGGATAACTATTATTACACCGCCGAAGCCCATTTCAGGTTGCAGGCTTCACTGCCCAATGCGACCTTTGTCAATGCCAATAACTTGGTCAACTGGGCCAGGGGTAAAAAGTCAAAAAAAGAGATTGAGTATATGCGTATTGCCGCGCGCATTACCGAAAAGATCCATCAGCGGATCCTTGATACCGTGCAGGCGGGCGTGCCAAAAAGCCATGTCGTGGCTCAGATTTATGAAACTGCGATGGAAGGCGTGGACGGCTACGGCGGGGATTATCCCTCTATCGTACCGCTGCTGCCCTCAGGGGCGGATACGTCCGCTTCGCACATAACGTGGGATGAACGCTCCTTTAAGCGCAAAGAGGCGACTTTTTTTGAAATATCGGGATGTTATAAGCGTTACCATGCCCCGATGTCGCGGACGCTGTATCTTGGCAAACCGACCAAGGATTTTGTCGATGCGGAAAAAGCGCTGCAAGAAGCGATCGATGTCGGGTTGGAACAGGCCAAACCGGGCAACAGGACGTGTGATATCGCCAACGCTCTTGATAAGGTGATGGCCCGCTACGGAATAGACCGGCACGACGCGCGTTGCGGCTATCCCATCGGCGTCAGTTATCCGCCTGACTGGGGGGAACGCACCTGCAGTCTGCGCTCTTCGGATTTGACGGTGCTGGAACCGGGCATGACATTTCATTTTATGCCAGGAATTTGGCAGGATGACTGGGGAATGGAATTGACCGAGAGTATTCTTATCACCGACAGCGGGGTCGAAACTCTCGGCAACTTCCCGCGCAAACTCTTTGTGAAGTAAACAGGAGTATTGATGTATACAAACTTTGACGAGGTTATTGCGTATGCGACAAAGCTGCGCCGGCACCTTCATGAAAATCCGGAGGTAACATGGCAGGAGTTTGAAACGGCCAAAACGATCCGGAAAGTACTGGATGACCACGGTATCAGGTGGCGTGAATGCGCGGGTACCGGTACGGTCGCTACGCTGGCATCCGGGGCCGGGGGCGAGCATATCGCACTGCGCGCAGATATCGACGCTTTGCCTATGCAAGAAGAAACGGGTCTTGAGTATGCATCAAACAAACCCCGCTGTATGCACGCCTGCGGGCACGACGGGCACACGGCTACGCTGATAGCCGCAGGTATCTGGCTTAAACAGCATGAAAATGAGCTTCCCGGACCCGTGACGCTGCTTTTTCAACCCGCCGAAGAGGGCGGTCACGGAGCCAAGGCGGTGTTGGATGAAGGCTGTCTGGATGAGGTGGATTTTATCTACGGATGGCATAACTGGCCCGCGATCAAGTTCGGCCAGGCAATGTGTCCTGACGGGATCGTGATGGCGGGTAACGGCACGTTTCACATCACCCTCAGGGGTGTCGGCGGTCACTCTTCGCAACCTGAAATTTGCAAAGACCCCGTTTTGGCCGCTTCTGCGGTGACGATGGGATTGCAGCAGATCGTTGCCCGCCAAATGCCGCCTCAAAAAGTCGCGGTGGTATCCGTAACCTCCATCGACGCACCAAGCGGATTGACCACGATCCCGGATGTTGCAAAGCTGCACGGCAGTATACGGATTTCTGATAATAAGATGCGCGATGAGATCGCCGCTTCGATCAAGCAGATTACGGAACATACGGCCAAAGCCTACGGCGTAGAGGCTGAGGTCGAATTCAAAACCAGATACGGTGCGACGATCAACGATCCCCAGGCCGCACACAGGGTCAGAGAACTGTTACGCAGTCAGTTTGGCCAAGACTTTCAAAGCAATCATCTCAGCCCGGTGATGGCTTCGGAGGATTTTTCGTATTACCTGGAAAAGATTCCCGGGGCGTTTACGCTTGTAGGCAGTGACGAGGGCGTCAATACACCGTGTCATAATACGGCGTATGATTTCAACGACAGCTTGATCAAGCCCGTAAGTACCATGTTGATACGCTTGGCCAATTTTGAAGGGCAGGTGTAGCAACCACTGCTTGGTCACATCTGCTTTTGGTCCCTGATTTCCAGTATCCCTTTTTGTTCTTTCCCGATCTTTTTCACCGCTTTTATGAGCAGGCTTCTTAATCCCTCTTCAAGAGTGGGATGGTAAAAGGGGAGTTTGAGCATGGCATAGACGCTCATTTTCTGCTGAATCGCCCACGCGAGATGATGGGCCAAGTGCTCGGCTCCCGGCACCGCCAGCTGCGCTCCCAGTATCCGACCGTCGTTTTTGCGCAGATGCAGACACGCGCTTCCGTGCGCGTTTTCTTCAAGGATGGCTCTGCCCTGTTTGGAAAAGTTAAAATACCCCGTGACCGTATCATCTTTGAAATCGTGCGTCTGGCCGATCACAGCTATCTGCGGATTTGAAAAGACTATGGCAAAAGGGACTTTTCTGCGAAAGCCGTACTCGTTATCTACCGCGTGGTATCCGGCGATGCGCCCCTCATCCGCGGCTTCATGCAGCAGCTGCGCGCTTGCGTTGACATCACCTGCGATAAAGATATTACTGCTGCCGATGCGCATCGTATTGAGATCATACGGCGGCATCCCTTTTGCATCGGTTTCAATTCCCGTGTTTTTAAAATCCATGTTTTTAAGGTTGGGTTTGCGCCCCGTGGCGGCCAATACTTTATCTACGATCTTTTCCCGCTTGCCGGCTTGTACTCTGATTCCTGATTCAGATTTATGCAGGCTTGCCCGGCTGCCCCGCCACAGTTCAAGGTCTTTTGCGATCGCTGTTACGGCGCTTTCATTGATCTTTGTATCACGCAAGCCGCCGATTGTTGTCTTTGAATGGATCAGGGTGATTTCAATTCCCAGCCTGGCAAGGGCTTGTCCCAGTTCCAATCCTATCGCTCCGCCGCCCAATACGGCAATCTTTTTTGGCAAGTCTTTTTGTTCAAAAAAGGTATCGGTTGTGATGATGTCCTCTTTGAACCCGCTCCATTCTGGCTGCAAAACAGGCGATGACCCCGTCGCGATGATGATCTTTTGAGCTTTGATCGTATATTCTCCTGCCTGGAGTGTATTTGTATCAATAAAGCGCGCATTCGCCCTGATCAGTCGCTTTCCGAGTTTTAGGACACTCTTTTTGTTTTGCTCGCTGAAAATATCACGGAGTTGGCGTACTTTTGCCATAACCCGTGGGATCGATACTGTTAAATCCTTCGCACCCTCAATCCCGCTGCCTGAAAACTTTTCTTTGCCAGCGTACATGTTAGCAATATGGATCAGCGCCTTTGAAGGCATACAACCGACCCTGGCGCAGGTCGTGCCAAGTTCGCCGCCGTCAATAAGGACAAAATCATCTGTTTCTTTTTTAACCTGAGATAAAGCGTACAAGCCCGCCGATCCGGCCCCGACAATAGCGACTGCCACCTCTTTTTGCATTATTTCCTCCAAAGCGATAATGACAAAGATTATACCACACTATGAAACTAATAAAGGCTATTCACAAAGGGTCGCCTTTTCAATAAAGGGTCCGACCCTTCCTTGAAGGATCAGCACTTAAAAGTGAATGTTGCTCATGATATTTTCGGTGAAACTGAAG
>CAYUAC010000099.1:0-7473 GCA_964442515.1 uncultured Campylobacterales bacterium
CGTAATCATTTTGGGTTATGATATAAAAACTGCCCGGTTTGACAAAAAAGACCAACTCATAACGTTTTTGCAGCAGCTTTGCTATTTCGGCCAGATAGTGCTCAATCGTTTTCACCCCCTCTTTCAGCTGCATCTGCACGGCGTTTTGAGCATGTACGGCGTAAATATGACTTTGTTCTAACAGTGATTCATTTTGCGTTAGCATCACGGTCAGGTAGCTTTCATTATACAGCCCCGTCTGCGCATCTTTGTAAAAATACGCCAAACGTTCCCGCTCGATCTCGTTTGTGGGCGTCTGTTGCGCCCGAGAAGGAGCCTCAACATTTTGCAGAGCCTCCCGGGCGGCTTTGGCCACCTTTGGGTGAAACTGTCTGCCGCTTAACTCCTCTATCTCTTTCAATGCCTCGGATACGCTTTTACTTTTTTTGTAAATACGCGTACTGGTCATCGCGTCAAATGCATCGGCTACGCTCATAATCGCGCTTAAAAGCGGGATTTCATCGCCCGCCAATCCGTCTGGATAGCCGCTGCCGTCGTAGCGTTCGTGGTGATGGCGCATAATCTTAGCCAAATCGGAGTACGCCCCGATACCTTTGAGCATATCATAGCCGACGCTGACGTGTTCTTTGATCATTTTATATTCCAAATCATCCAGTTTGCCCGGTTTGAGCAAGACCGCATCGGGCGTGGAAACCTTGCCGATATCGTGCAGGATCGCTGCTTTTTCCAGTTTTTGGACCTGTTTTGGATCAAGTCTCATCTGACGGGCGATCATCGTGCAGTATCTGGCTACACGGGTGGTATGGCCGGCGGTATAGGTATCTCGCTGTTCGATCATTTTGACAAAAGACAGGATCGTTTCTTCATAATTTTTAATTTGTTCATTTTTGAGCCGTTCGTGTTCACTGGCGTGCAGGCTGGCTTCTACGGCAAAACCGAGGTCGCCGCTGAGTTCTTCGAGCATCTTAATCTCTTCAAGTTCAAAGCCTTTTTCACTATCGCTTAGTATCCCCACTACACCGTTATGGGTAGCGGAACCGACATCAGGTTTGAGCGCGAAAAAAGCGCAGGCTTTGATACCCGCATCCAGACACAGCGCGCGAAACTGCTCATCCAGATCATACGTACGCACGTCATTGATGACTTCATAGCTTTTTTTCTCCTCAAAGTGACGCGCGATGCCCCTGCTTTGTGCAAACTCTTCTTGTAAAAACGTTTCAAGCTTTTGATACTCATCTTTTGAAGATCCAAACCACTTTTGGGGACTTGCCTTTCCCTCAAGCGTAATAAAACCAAGTTTGTACATCTTTGGCTTGATCAGGCGCTCACAGCTTTTTTGCAGCAAAGTGTGTAAATCCTTGTACGTTATCAGGTAGCGGTTGATATCAGAAACGGTGGACATAATCAGGCGCAGGTATTTTTCTTTTTCAAGCATATGTTCGATACTGTCTGTTCGCCTTGTTACCTTTACTTCAAGGTCTTTGTTGATCTCTTGAAGCTGCTTTTTGGAGCGGTGCAGCCTCATATTCAAACGCCAGACATATCCCAGCAAAACAAAGATAAGTACCAGTACACTCAGAGCAAAAACGATGAAGACAAAATACTTATCAACCAGCCGTGAAAACTGTTCCTGCCCCGTCAGTGTGTAGGGACCGATCCCCAGAACCCGCAGGGTTTGATCCACTTTCGAATAATTGGCAGGAATCGTCCATCCTCCGATCCCTGCACTTTTGGCAGCTTTGGATGAAGGGGGCATAGACATCAGCGCAAGTGCGACTTTTTTAGCCGTAGCTTCGTCGGTATCGGGCATCCTGGCTATGGGCCACTCCGGATACAGCGTCGTACTGACGGCAAAGGGGAAGCCGTATCCCGAATCCTGCCTGAGAACAAAAATATCACCAAGATCGATCTTCCCCTCTTTTGCCATGCGTTCCAGCGTATCGCTTCGCACCGTACCCGCCTGAACTTTCCCTTCCAGTACGGCCTCTACCACCGCGTCATGCGTCCCCAAGAATTCTAGCTTTTTAAAATATTTTTCGGGCTTGATCCCACGGTCATGCAGCATCTTATACGCCATAATCCAGCCGCCGAAAGAGGTGGGGTCCACGGCGCCGAAAGTGGTCCCTTGCAAATCATCAATCGTATTTATATTGCTCTGGCTTTTGGTAAAAACCACCCCGCCAAAGTGCTTAACAAAGGTTTCTTCTCCGAATTTATTCAAAAGCGTGGCGACCCTGCTGATCTTGTAGCGATGTTCCAGGCGTACGTAGATAGCGGAATTGGCGATTAGAAAATGGATATCTCCCCGGCGTACCGCACGGTCGATCGCGTCAAAATCCAAAGGCACGATTTCAAAGTCGCGGTCTTTTATCTTGGCTTCCAGAAAGCGTGCGGTATCACTCCAGCGCTTGAGGGCAATAGTATCTCCCCGTTTTGCCAGCACTCCGATCTTTATCGTCTCCGACGGCGCCGCAAAAACAAACGAACAGATAAAAAGCACCAATACAAAACCGCGCATACCAAAACCTTTATTACTTCTTCTTATGTTAGTATAACGTATTTTCCGTCTGATTAAAAATACATTTGCGATAAAAGAGTATAATAAAAGCAAAGGAGCGGCGACTATGGCACGTATACTGTTGATTGAGGATAATGAAAACTTTGCGATACTGATTCAGGATTTTTTAAGACAAAGAAGCATGGAGGTTACTGTCTGTGATGATCCTTTCAAAGCCGTGGTCATGCCGCTGGATTGTTATGATCTGATCCTTTTGGATCTGGGACTGCCGGGGATGGACGGACTAGAAGTATGCCGCGATCTGCGCAAAAAAAGTACGATACCAATCATCATCTCCTCAGCCAGAAACAGTACCGCAGACAAGGTCAGCGGCCTGCAGATCGGGGCTGATGACTACCTGCCAAAGCCCTACGAACCCGACGAACTGCACGCGCGTATCACCAGTGTACTGCGGCGGATCAACAGTTTTGCGCAGCAGGAGCAAAAGACATTTGTCATCGATGAAAATGCACGGGATATGCATTACCGTCAGCAGCCACTTGCTTTAACCCAGGCAGAATACGAAATCGCCGTGCAACTGGTAAAAAACTACGGCCACGTTGTTTCCAAAGAGCAGCTGCTGTACAACTCCTGCGCGATCACCTCTACAGAGGGCAAAAACCTGGAAAATCTCATTTCAAGAATCAGAAATAAAATAAAACCCTATTCGCAAAAAAAACATATCGTCGCGATCCGGGGCAGAGGGTACAGGATTGTGGACTAATCTAAAAAAATCACTTACTAAGCAGATACAGTTTCTTTTTGTACTCTGCCTGATCGCGGTTGCGAGCTTGTGGGGCGTGTTTGTCTCGTGGCAAAAGCATATGCAAAACCAGCACAGCATCACCCGTTATTATAATATCTCCGCTACGCTGCAGCCGGTTTTGATGCAAAACTACACCCTCGATGAAGAGGCGCTGGAGGCAAACAACCTCAAAATATACAAACAGCCGCTGCCACAAAACGCCAAACCCGTGTATGAACAGGGCAACAGAAACCGCGGATTTCACGTCTACGCGTTTAGCGGGCAAAAAATACTGCATATTTTCAATCCTATCAGAGAAATTCATCTGCTGGATATGCAAAAAGATGACACGATGCATCTTATTCACCTGATTTTTTTGTCACTTTCGGCTGTACTTATTATTCTCTTATATGCTGTCAAAAAGCTGCTTCAGCCTATCAACGACGTGGGGCAAAAGCTGCAGCTGCTGCCGGGCGGGGATTTTTCCAAACTCCAAGTCGATTCGGGTTACAGCGAGGTTGCCAAGATCGAAAATGCGTACAACATTGCAATCGAACATATCCAGTACCTGCTGCACACGCGCGAAATGTTTAACAAAATCTTCATGCACGAACTCAAAACCCCGCTGGCTGAGGGAAAATTTTATCTTCACATGCCCCCGTCCAAGGAAAGCTACAAGGGGATAAAAAACGTTTTTGACTCTATTAATGAGGAACTGGACCGTTTTCGCGCCTTAGAAGAACTCATCGCCTATAAAGGCGAGATTACAAACAGATCCCACCGGTTTACAACGCTTATAGACAGGGTGATACAAACCTACTTTGCCAGGCGCAAAGAGGATATCAGGATTTCAGGGTGCGAAAGCTTAAAACTGCGCGGCGACGCCCGGCTTTGGGAAATAGGATTGAAAAACATTATAGCCAACGCCCTGGCTTATGCCAGTGACCGCACCCTTACCGTAACCTGCAAAGACAATACGCTCACTTTTGCCAACAAAGGTGATCCGCTGCCTCTTGACATTTCTCAAAACATCACGGATTGGAAGCTGCAGGAAAGGCAAACGCACAAAAGCTCCAGCGGATATGGATTTGGTCTTTTTATCATCAAAAACGTTGTCTCACTCAACGGCTATAGCCTGGAATATGCGTATAAAGACCACACCGTGATGCTTTGCATCCATGAGTGAGTTACCTTCGTTTACCTTTTGTTGGATTTTGCGATACCTTCACCCCTTATAATTGTGCTGCAAACAAACAAAAGGAGCACTTCATGAAAAAACAGATTATTACATTGGTTGTTTCAGCGACCATGGCGGCTAGTTCCCTCTATGCTTTTGGCGGTTCCAAAGGCTATGGCAACTGCGACAAAGGCGGCAAAGGTTACAAAAGCTGTGATAAAGGCGGCAAAATGTTTTCTGCGCACAGGGGCGGTAAAATGGACAATTCGATGCGCACCTTTATGATGACGCTTTCTGATATGGATCTTTCGGACAAACAGTGGAATGAAATCAAAATCGTGATGATGGAGTTAAAAATTGAGCGGTTTGAACGGTTTGAGGAAAGAAAAAACACCGCTTTTTTCGATAAAGAGGGCAACTTTGACAAAAAGCGTTTTATAGATAACAGAATATCCATCTCCAAAAACATGGCGACGATGGAAGCAAAGACGGTTGAAAAGATTCTAAACATTCTGGATGAAAAACAGCGAAAAGAGTTTACGAAACAGTTGAGCCGATAAAGGAATTATTATGTACAACGAACACGGTTACGGTTGGATGGGAGGCGGATTTTTCGGTTTTCCCGTTGGAATCTTACTGATCATAGTTCTTATCGGAGTCCTGTTTTACTTTATCAGCAAAAAAAACTCCGGTGCCGGTGAGTCCGTGCTTGATATCCTCAAAAAGCGCTATGCCAGAGGCGATATAACAAAAGAGGAATATGAAAAAATGAAACAGGAGCTTTTGTAGATAAAAAGTTTCATACGAAGGTAGCGCTACAGCGGTATCATCCGTGTAATATCAAAAGACACCTTCTGCCCCGGTTGTAAAGGGGCGGGGGAAAACAGCGTTATATCCTGTTCATAGATACGGATACCGTTTTGGTAAAAAAATCCGTAAAAACACGATTCGGTCACGACCCCGGCGTGGGTCCCCCCGGACGTAAGCGCCACATCCCCGGGACGAAAGCTGATGGTTTCGCCCTCTGGCAAACGCAGGGTATTAAAAGCACCCAAAAACCCCGCTGCATCTTTGCTGCAAGGGGCTTGGTACAGCGTTTTCACATCCCCTGTTTGCAGTATGGCCCCCTCCTGCATCAAAGCCGCCCTGTCACTCATATAAAACGCGTCTTCTTTATCATGGGTCACAAAGATGGATGTGATGCCAAAGGATTTGATCATCTTTTTAAGCTCTTGTCGCAAACGGATACGCATCTGGCTGTCGACACTGCTGAAAGGTTCATCCAGCAGCAGCACCAGCGGCTGTCTGATCAGTGCGCGGCACAACGCCACCCGCTGTTGCTGTCCGCCGCTGATCTCATGGGGATAGCGCTTTTTGATCGCGCTGATGCCCGTTTTTTCCAAAAGATCGTCTAAGCGGTCTTTCCCCTCTTTTTCAAACCCGAGCAGAATATTTTTTTCCACGCTTAAATGCGGAAAAAGCGCGTAGTTTTGAAATACCATCGCCACGCGGCGCTGTTTTGGTTCCAAATTCGTTCCCTTGGCAAAAAGAGGCGTATCATCCAGGATTATAGTCCCCTTATCCGGCGTCTCAAATCCGCAGATCATACGAAGCAGCGAACTCTTGCCGCATCCGCTTTTGCCCATGAGCGTAAAGATTTCTCCCTGCTTGATAGAAAGGTTGATATCCCTGGCGACATGCACATTGTCTTGTTTGAACGTTTTGTGCAAATGTTTGATCGTAAGCAAACTCATCGAAAAATCCTTATATGCAAAAGTAACACCGCAGCCGAAGTCATCAGCAAAAGCAGCAGCGAGGGGATGCCCACCGCCTGCAGCATCTCATTGGAAGCCAGTTCGTAGACTCTGGTTGCCAGCGTATCAAAATTAAAAGGTCGCAGCAGCAGTGTTGCGGGCAACTCTTTTGAAATATCGATAAAAATGATCAAAAATCCGCTCAAAAACGCTGTTTTGACCATCGGCAGATAAATCTTGATAAGCGTAAAAACTTCGCCTTTGCCGTAGAGCATAGACGCTTCGTCCAAAGAGGCGCCGATTTTGGAAAAGCCGCTGTTAAGCGCCCCCACACCCGCGGGATAAAACCGCACCAGATAGGCAAAACCCAGCACAAAAAAGCTGCCGGTAAAAACAGCGGCGTCAAAAAAGTCATCTACTCCGGCAAACAGTAAAAGCGCGCCGATCCCCACAACCGCCCCGGGGATCGAATACCCAAGCAGCGATATTCTGTATGCCAGCGCCGAAAGAAAGGTTTTATACCGCAGGGTAAAAAACAGCACCACAAACGCCAGAGTCATAATGACAAGGGCGCTTATAAAATTCAAACTCAGCGTATTGAAAAAATTGGTAAATATCGCCGCGTCAAAATTGGCCAGGTCCAGATAAGACCAGTATACCAGCACGCTGAGAGGGATGAGAAAGGAAAAGGTAAACAGCACAAAACAAAATACAAACGCAAAAAAAGCACTCTTGCCCCGCAGCGTTCTTTTTTGCAACCTTTGGCCCCCAAAGCTTGCCTGGCTGTAGCGCGTTCGCCCCTTGATTTTGGCTTCCAGCAGCAAAAGGGCAAGCACAAAGACCATCAGCGTCAAAGCGATCTTGACCGCGCCCTGCAGATCCACATATCCAAACCACTGCTTAAAAATTCCCACGCTGAAGGTTTCGATACCAAAATAAATCACCGTACCGTAATCGCTGATAACCTCCATGGAAGCCAAAAACATCCCGATAAACAGCGCGGGATACACCAGCGGCAGGTAGATCGTAAAAAACGCGCGCACGGAACCAACCCCCTGCAGCTGCAGCACTTCGGCCACGGACTCTGACAGCGAGGAATACGCCGCCTTGGCGACGATAAAGACATAGGGAAACATTGTAATAGAAAAGATAAACACCGCCCCGTAGATATTTAAAATATCAAGCGAATACTCTATCCCAAAAAGCTGAGAAAACAGGCCACGGTATTCGAAAATGCCGT
>CAYUAC010000099.1:7483-7699 GCA_964442515.1 uncultured Campylobacterales bacterium
GTAGGCATACCCCGCCACAAAACTGGGGATCGCCAGCGGCAGCATCAGCGCCACGGCAAAAAACCTGCTTCCAAAAAATGTAAACCTCGATACCAGATATGCCCCCACGCTTCCAAGCACCAATACAAAAAACCCCGTCATTGCCACAAGATAGGCGGTGTTTTTGAGGTAGGTATCCAGGTTTAAACCTTTAAAAGCATCCCATCCAAGCCCCTC
>CAYUAC010000100.1:0-3055 GCA_964442515.1 uncultured Campylobacterales bacterium
CTGCTGCAAAAACACGGTATTGAACGGGTAGATATTTTGGAAGTGATTTCTCACCCCATGCATACGCCCCAACAGGAAGCACATCAGTCAGGTAAAGAGAAAAAAAGTACGCTTGAACAGTTTTGCACGCATCTCAACGCTCAAAGAGATAAAATCGATCCCGTCATCGGCAGGGATGACGAAATCATACGTCTGTACCAGATTCTGCAGCGCAAGAAAAAAAACAACCCCCTCCTTGTCGGCGAAGCGGGCGTTGGCAAAAGCGCTATCGTGGAAGGACTTGTAAAAGAACATGACGAATATGAGATATACGCGCTTGATCTTGCCGCGCTGATGGCGGGGACCAAATACAGGGGGGAGTTTGAAAAGCGGCTCAAAGCCGTCGTTGATGAGCTGCAGCAGATCGATAACGCCGTATTGTTCATCGATGAACTGCACACGATTGTGGGCAGCGGAGCCACGGGCGGATCAAGCATGGATATGTCCAACCTGCTCAAACCCGCCCTTGCCAAAGGCTTGATCAAATGTATCGGCGCCACGACGTATGACGAGTACCGCCAGTATATCCAAAAAGACAAAGCCTTAAGCAGACGTTTCAGCAAGATAGACGTAGCCCAGCCAAGCAGCACGGATACGCTCAAGATTCTGCAGGGACTGCAGGGATTGTATGAAACCCACCACGGGTTGCGATACTCCAACAACGCCCTGCAAAAAGCGATCGATCTGTCGGTACGTTATATCCATGATCACTTCCTGCCCGATAAAGCGATCGACATTATCGATGAAGCCGGGGCGTTTTATAAAAGCAGGAATAAAAAAACAGTCAACGCCAAAGATATCGAAAAAGTCGTGGCCAATATGCTCAATCTGCCCGAAGTCAAAAGCGATCTTTCGCACCTGCGGGATTTGGATTCCAGGCTCAAAGAGCGCATCGTCCACCAGGATGAAGCGATCGGAGTTTTGACCAAAGCGATCAAAAAAGCCCACCTCAAACTCCAGCGCGACAAACCTATGGGCAGCTTTATCTTCGTAGGGCCTACGGGCGTGGGCAAAACAGAGGTTTCAAAGCAGCTGGCCAAGCTTTTGGATATGCACTTTTTAAAATTTGACATGAGCGAATATATGCACAGCCATACCATCAGCCGCCTGATCGGTTCGCCTCCTGGATATGTGGGCTATGAAGAGGGCGGCCTTTTAACCGAAGAAGTGCGCAAGCACCCCCACAGCGTGATCGTCTTTGACGAGATCGAAAAAGCCGACAGTTCACTTATCAACCTGTTCCTGCAGCTTTTTGACAACGCCAAAATCACCGACAACAGCGGCCGCGTTGCTGATTTCAAAAACGCGATTGTCATTATGACAAGCAACCTCGGCGCGGGCGACAACGATTCCATGGGTTTTGTAACCCAGCAAAACCGTTTTGACAGCGCACTGGCCGAGTATTTCAGCCCGGAGTTTTTAAACCGGATCGATTCCAAGGTGGTTTTTAACCGGCTGGAGTTTGAAGATATCAAACAAATTGCCCGTATCGAGATACAACAGTTGCAGCACAGCCTGCAAAAGGTCAAACTCCAACTCAGCGACCAGGCCCTCAACGCCCTGGCAGAAGCGGGCTACGACAAGAGATACGGGGCAAGACACCTGCAAAGAGTGATCGATGAGAAAATCGTGTCGGTATTGACCGAAGAGATCCTTTTTGGAAAACTCAAAAAAGGCGGCAGGGTTTTTATCGGCTATAAAGAGGATTTTACCTTTTCCTATGCATAGACACCCTATCCCGTGTCTGCCAAAAGAACATATCTTTCCAGACCCCTCACGGGGAATGGATGAGGGGCTTTTAGCCTACGGCGGGGATCTGCATCCAGACCGTATCTTAAAAGCATACACCCTTGGCATCTTTCCCTGGTTCAACCAAGGCGATCCCATCCTCTGGTGGTCACCGAATCCAAGAATGCTGCTTTTTCCAAAACAGATGCGTATCTCCAAATCTTTTCGCCGCGTCCTGCGAAATAAACCTTACAGGATCAATTTCGACACCGATTTTGCATCTACAATCAAAGCATGCGCCGAAATTGAACGAAAAGACCAGCAGGGAAGCTGGATTGTCGATGATATGCAGCGGGCTTACACGACCCTGCATCAAAGGGGCTTTGCCCACAGTATTGAAGTATATGAACAGGATACGCTTATTGGCGGATTATACGGTATCAGCTACGGAGCGGCTTTCTTTGGCGAATCGATGTTTTCATATAAAAAGGACGGATCAAAGATCGCGCTGTTTTACCTGCACGCGCTGGCGGTTGAGAAAGGTTTTGATTATATCGACTGCCAAATGCCCACGCCCCACCTGCGGCGCATGGGCGCCAAAGAGGTTGACAGGCAGACGTTTTTGAAGCTGCTGCAAAGATCAAACAGGAAAAATACGCTGTTTGGGTCCTGGAAGGATTTGCGCATCGATCCTAACTCTGCGGGGCTGGAAAGCTTAGGGTAAACACCGCGCCCATAGCCGCGTTTCTGGCATCGATCCTGACGCCCATATTGTGCAGCAGCTGCCTGGTCAGATACAGGCCTATACCGCTGCCTCTGTCTTTTGTGGTGGTAAAGGGGCGAAAAATCACGGGCAGCATATCCTGGCTGATCCCTTTACCGTTGTCTTTGACAAGGATTTTGTACTCTTGAAACACTATCGTTATCACTCCCTCTTGTATCTTCCGCGACACGATGGCGTCTTTGGCGTTTTCGATCAGATGCATCATCGCCTGCAAAAACTCGGCTTTGCTGCCTTTGATCATAAAATCTTCGCCCTCTACCGCAAAGGTGATATTATGCAGATCAAGATACGCAGCATGTTTTAAAAGCGTATTTTGCACCGCATCTTTGGCGCTGAAGGATGCAATACTGTCCTCATGGTCAAAAAATTCGTCGATATCATGCAGCATCGCATGCATAGCTTCAAACTCTTTTTTGCTTTTGTCCGGCAGTTGTACCTGCCTTTGAAGCAGCGCAAAAAGAATATCCCAGCGGTCTTTGACAAGTCCCAGAGCCTGCCCCATAA
>CAYUAC010000100.1:3065-4357 GCA_964442515.1 uncultured Campylobacterales bacterium
GCTGCTTGCCCTGCTGCTTGAGTTTGGTATCAAGAATTTCGTTGAGTTCTTGCAGTTGGAAACGCTCCTGCGTTTTATTAATAACGACGATAAAGCGCTCATGATCGGCCAGATAGCGAAGGGAGAGTTCAAAATGTATCTTTATCCGGCTGCTGTTATGAAAAACAACGCTCATCTTTGAAAGCACCCGGCGCTTTTTGGTAATCTCCAGGGCTTTGAGAAAACGCTTCCGGTCGTTTTCCTCCATAAAATCCCCCGGTCCGCCTAAAAGCAGTTTTGCAGGGTTATACCCCAAAATCGAAGCAAATTTCTGATTGACTTTTAAAAACCGTCCCCGGGTATCGACCAGACCGATACCGCTGTCTACTTCCTGAAAAAGGGTGTTTAAAACCGTAGAGTCTTTTTGTATCTTCTTTCTGCTTTTCATATCGCGGTAGAGGAAAAAAAGGATTGTTGCCAGCGTGATACTTCCTGATATCAGGATAAAATAAAAATTCAGCGTCTTGTTTATGACGTATTGGCCGCTGCTGGTAACGGTAAAGAAGCCCGTTACTTTATTTGCTATTTGGTTGGTAACGGGGATAACGGTCGTAACGGCCTGCATCTTGGTATTGTAAAAAGAAAAGATCTCTTTTTCTTGCAGTTGTTTCTCAAAATAGGCTTCCTGCGAAGGCGCCAGGGCAAACATCGTTTCCATCCCCGCTTTTTCAAAGACGGCTTTGGCCGCACTTTCTTCCATACAAAAACGCTCCATCGGACCCTGCACGTAATTTTTGCGGTACGCCTGCAAGACTTTGTCCGTTACGACATTTTTATCAAGAAAAAACTGGGCTGTTTTGTTGAAATTTTTTATAAACTCTTTACTCAAAGCAAGGGTGGAAAACGAGATTTCGACACTGCCGGCGTGCTCTTTTTTTGTATCAAAAAGGGGATATACAAAGCGCAGGCCGTTATAAAGCTTACCCTCTTCAAAGCCGTGAAAGGGTTTTTGGTGTTTATTGACAAAAACAACGCTTTGACGCACTTTGCTCAAGTCGTCGCCGTAAAGCTGTGGATTGTGCAGGCGCAGAAAACTGCTGCTGTCTTTAAGGTGAAAATGCACCTGTCTGACGCCGTGGTTTTTTAACCGGCTGTACGCTTTTTGCAGCTTTGTATGCAGCTGTTCTCTTCTTTCTGTGAGTTGCTGTTTTGAAAGGTCGTTGATACCGGTAAAAAGCTGTTTTGTCTGAGGGGTATCGATAATAAGTTCGTAAACGAGTTTTGATATTTCATGGTATTTTCCGTATACGCTA
>CAYUAC010000100.1:4367-7601 GCA_964442515.1 uncultured Campylobacterales bacterium
ATGGTATGCCGCCTGGTTGTTTTGGGAACTCTTTTGCAGAAACTGCCCGATCCTGTACTCTTTTTCAAAATAGAGTAAAACCGCGGCGATACCGACAAGGAGAAAAAACAAAAATAGAAATTGCGATTTTAACTTCATCTTCCCCTGCTTCCTGAACTGTCCCTGAATTTCGCTTATTACGGCAGTGTACCTAAACTCTTCTTACTTACTGATAAATATAATTAAAAAAACGCATCGATCATGGTATACAGCTTTTCAGGGTCGGTTTCGCTGTTGACCCTGTCGCGAAAAGCGCCTGCCCCCGCGTAGCCTTTGGAGTAGGTATGCAAATGTTTTCGAAACATTTGTACCCCCCGCTGACCGTGAAAATGCACCATCTGGCTGAAATGTTCCAGAATAATCTCTTTTTTCCTCTGAGGGCTGAGTTCCTCACTGCCGGTTTTCATCTGTTCAAAAATCCACGGCCGTCCGACGCCCCCTCTACCGACCATAACCCCCGCTGCCCCGGTTTGTTCCAGTACCTGTCTCGCAATGTGCGGGGTTGTGATATCACCGTTTGCCACCACGGGGATATCCACGGTTTGCACCATCTGCGCGATGGCGTCGTAATCCACGGCCGATTTGTATCCGCCGCTTTTTGTACGGCCGTGTACCGCCATAAAATCCGCGCCGCTGTCTTGAATGACGCGCGCTATCTGCGCAGGTATTTTCTGGCTGTAGCCGATGCGTGTTTTTACGCTGACTGTGGGGGTCGTGGCGTGTTTTTTGATCCTTTTGATGATTTGTGCCATCAGCGGCAAATCCCGCAGCAGTCCGCTGCCTGAGCCGTTGCTTGCAACCTTTGGAGCCGGACAGCCGCAGTTGAGGTTGATATCGTCAACGCCTTGAAGGGTGTTGATATATTCCACCGCTTTTTGGATATAGTAGGGATCATTACCCGCAATCTGA
Organism: uncultured Campylobacterales bacterium; assembly: GCA_964442515.1. GTDB lineage: Bacteria > Campylobacterota > Campylobacteria > Campylobacterales > Sulfurovaceae > TCS-49. The sequence goes on from CAYUAC010000100.1 coordinate 5,316, forward strand.
ATGCTGTAAGGGGTTTCTAAGGGAGACTTTTCCAGCATCTTCAGCGTTTTTTTATTTTTAAACGCAAGCGCATTGGCACTGATCATTTCACTGATCGTAACATCGGCCCCGAATTTTTTAACCACGGATCGAAACGGAAGATCGGTATAGCCCGCAAGCGGAGCCAGGAAGTAAAGCGGTTTTGAAAACTCTATCATACGGGCCTAGTCGTGCAGAAACATCTTTAACTCATAGCGTTTGTTGCACTCCAGCAGATCAAGGTAAGCTCTGAAATTATCCATTCCCTCGTTTTCCGCCAGTATATCGCCGGCTTTCTCAATCATTTCAAACTCCAGCAGCATATACACGTACGCCGGAAGAAAGATCTCCTGCTCACGGCTGAGAGATTCAAGCTTTGCCAGTACGGTGTCGGGATAAAAGTGGGTTTGCAGCACTTGCGCGTATGAATATACCTGTGAACGTTCGATTTTTTTTGCCAGCAGATCCGCCATGGATTCATCCACCTCAACCGCCTTTTGCAAAGCCCGTTCAAGCACGGTATCGATGGCGGGTTTGGGCATCTGTTCAAGCGTGTTTTTCAACTCTTTTTCCCCCGCTATCGCGGCGTATTTCCGCAACGCCTTTTCGACAATGCTCATATCATAATTATCGGCGTTTTTAACCACCTGCTTTGAAAAATCCTCATCGTTTTGCAGCCTGTTTTTCAGATTTTGCAAAATCAGGGGGTTGTCTTTGTCGTAACTGCTTTTTGGCAGCTGCACATACGTTCCCGTAGCAATCGATCTGTTTTTAAGCAGATTGTCATACAGTTTGCTGCCGCTGAGATCGCTGAACTCTTTATCAACCCTGATAACGGCATCTTTTAATACCTTTGCGATCTGGGAGAGTTCTTCATGCTTGATCGTAAGGTTTTTGCTTTTGCCCACAAGCGCGGCGTTGAGGGTGTCAACCAGGTTCATACTGTCCTTTTTCCAGCGCCCAAGCTGCATCTTGATCTTGAACCCGTAAAAGAGCATATGCAAAAACGAAGCTATAAACAGCACGGCCATCGGTACAATCACCCAGATATACTGCGGCAGCGTAAATTCGGTATTATAAATCTTGTGCGTAATCATCTCTTCACCGAAAAAATAATACGAATATACAGCCGTTGCTATGATCAATACCAGTGAGGCTATGGTGTATAGCTTCAATTTCATTGTTTATCCTTTTGTAGACTTTTGAGACTTTTCCACGATCTCCCTGCAGGTTATGCAGTATTTGGCATGGGGCTTGACTTTGAGCCGGGAAAAGCCGATGGGGTCTTCACACATATCACAAATCCCGTATTCGCCCTCTTTGACCTTGCTCAAAGCATGTTCGATCTCAAGCAGTTCTTTGCCCTGCTGTGATATTATAGCATCATCGATGATATTGTCAATATCGGCTGAAGCGTGGTCACCCTCATCGTTTAACTCATTTGATGCGTTGGCAACTTTCTCGATCTCTGTCTCGCTGATGTTTTTCTGGATCTGCTTTTTTCTTTCAAGCAGCATCTGCTCAAAAAACTTTTTATCTACGTCTTTCAAATTCAATCCTTATGGTAGGGGTGATTATTATTGATGCAGATACCTCGAAATATCTGTTCAAGTAAAACCACTTTGGCTACCTTGTGGGCCATTGTGATCTTACCTAAAGAAATAACCCGGTCACACCTATTGACAAACGGTTTCTCAAAACCGTATGCGCCCCCGATGAAAAAATTCACCCGCGCCCTGTTTGCAAGCAGATCGGCAAAGCCGTAGCTGTCAACCTGTTTGCCGCCGGTATCCAGTGCGATATTATAAGCGTTATCTAACTTTTTTTCATAAGCGCAAGTGTACTCAAACTTTGCTTTATCTTCGCTAACGCTTTGCGCTTTTGCTATATTTTTATTAAAAATGTCCACAGTCGTAACATCTGCATATTTAGAAATCATTTTTTCGTAATCGGCGTAGATGGCATCAAAAGAGGATCGGTCTCTTTTGATGATGGAGTAGATATTAATTTTCATACACTCAGGCGGCCTGGTTTCCTTCTAAGATATCAAGCAGATCGGCTACCGTTTTTTTCATATCGTTTCTGTCAACGACCATATCGATCAATCCATGCTCCAGCAGGAATTCGCTCTTTTGGAATCCTTTTGGCAGATCGGCCCCGATTGTCTGCTTGATCACGCGCTGCCCGGCAAAGCCGATCAGAGCGTCGGGTTCAGCCATGATAATATCGCCCAGCATCGCAAAGGAAGCACTGACCCCGCCCATAGTA
>CAYUAC010000101.1:0-7506 GCA_964442515.1 uncultured Campylobacterales bacterium
GAGGGCACCTCGCCCAAAAAACCTGAGAAAAAGCCGGATAAAAAGCCGCCCAAGAAACAAAAAGGCAGTAAAGAACCTGTGCCCAAACAGTCCGTACAAGAGAAAGAGCCCGCGCCCAAGAAGCCGGCTAAAGAAGAACAAAAACCCGAAAAAGCCGCCTCCCCGGAAATAAAACCCTCCAAATCGGGCATTATTCCCATCAACGAACTCAATGAAGCGATGGAAAAAAAAGCGCAGAAACAGCAGGATAAAAAGCAGCAGCAAGCGCAATCCAAACAGGAACAGAAACTCAAACAGCTTTACGGTGACGCGTTTGGCGAACTTGACAGCCGGTCCAAGCAGTTTTTAACCACCAACATCAAATCGATTCAAAGCATTACCCAGCGCTATCTGTATGAACTGGGCTATCCGCCCGTCGCGATCAAAACCCGCCAGAAAGGTGACAACATCGTCGAATTTACGCTGCATCCAAACGGCGACATCAGCGGGTTGAAGCTAATTGAAAGCAGCGGTTACAGAGCGTTGGACGATAACAGCAGGGAGTTGATAGAAGTGGCGTACAAGGATTATCCGCTGCCTGAGTCAAAAACGCTTATCCGTATTAAAGTAATTTATAGCGCCTTTTAGTCATAATAACGTAAAAGTACATGAGGAGCCAAAATGGGTTATTTGCAGGACTTTCCCGACAGCAAGGGGTATTTCGGCGAATTCGGCGGGGCGTATCTGCCCCCAAAGCTTGAAAAAGAGTTTGAAAAAATCAAAGAAGCGTATCTGTATATCAGAAACGACCACAACTATATAGCCCAGCTGCGAAAAATCCGCAAGCATTTTCAGGGCCGTCCGACCCCGGTGTATTACGCGGCGAATCTGAGCCGGATGGTTGGGAGCAATATCTATTTTAAAAGAGAAGATCTCAATCATACCGGCGCGCACAAGCTCAACCACTGCATGGCCGAAGTGCTTTTGGCAAAACATATGGGCAAAAGCAAGGTAATTGCCGAAACCGGAGCAGGGCAGCACGGGGTGGCGCTGGCAACGGCGGCGGCGTACTTTGGCCTGGAGTGTGAAATCCATATGGGCGAAGTTGACATCAAAAAAGAAAAGCCAAACGTAGTGCGCATGAAACTGCTTGGTGCTACCATCGTGCCCGTTTCCTTTGGCGCCCGGACGCTGAAAGAGGCCGTGGATTCTGCGTTTGAAAGCTATCTTGCAGACCCTGAAACCTCCATCTACGCCATCGGTTCGGTTGTCGGCCCCCATCCCTTTCCGCTGATGATCCGTGATTTTCAAAGTATCGTGGGGCTGGAAGCAAAAGAGCAGTTTCTGGATATGACGGGCAACCTGCCTGATAACGTCGTCGCCTGCGTAGGCGGCGGCAGTAACGCTCTTGGGATATTCAGTGCTTTTATTGATGACAAAGACGTGAAACTCCACAGCGTCGAACCTATGGGAAAAGGAGAAGAACCCGGGCAACACGCCGCAAGCCTGCGTTATGGCAGCAAAGGGGTGATGCACGGATTTCACTCCATCATGCTCAAAGATACGAAGGGAGAACCGGGTGCGGTGTATTCGGTGGCAAGCGGGCTGGATTATCCGTCGGTGGGGCCCGAACACGCTTATCTTAACAGCACGGGCAGAACGATCGCGGGGTACGCAGACGACGCGGCGAGTTTGAAAGCGTTTTTTACCCTCAGTCAGAAAGAGGGCATCATCCCCGCTCTTGAAAGCGCGCATGCCGTGGCTTATGCCTGCGAACTGGCGGCTGAAAATCCCGATGAATCGATCCTTGTCAATCTCAGCGGCAGGGGGGATAAGGATATCGATTTCATTACTGAAAATTACGGCTTCGGGGAAGAGCTTTTTAAATAAAAACCGCGGCGGGTTTTGCTATAATACCTGTAAAAAGAAAAGAAGTATATGGATTATGTAAAGATAAAAGGCGGCAGAAAACTTGGCGGCAGCGTACGCATCAGCGGGGCTAAAAACGCGGCACTTCCGCTGATGGCCGCGACACTGCTGAGTTCGAGTAAGATGACGCTGTCCAACCTGCCCGATGTGGCCGATCTGCAGACACTGCTGAAGCTTTTTGAAAAGCTTGGTTCCAAGTTTTCTTTTCAAGATAATACTCTCACCATCCAAAACGACGGTCTTCACTCCACCGTGGCAAATTACGACATCGTACGGACCATGCGAGCGTCTATTTTAGTCCTTGGCCCGCTGCTGGCCCGCTTTGGCCATTGCGAAGTAAGCCTGCCCGGCGGCTGCGCGATCGGGCAGCGGCCAATCGATCTGCATTTGAGCGCACTGGAGAAGATGGGCGCGCATATCGATATCCAAAAAGGCTATGTCATCGCCACGGCCACAGAGGGGCTTAAGGGTGCCAAGATCGTGTTTGACAAGGTGACCGTCACCGGCAGTGAAAACATTATCATGGCCGCAAGTCTGGCCAAAGGCAAGACGCACTTGGTCAATGTGGCCAAAGAACCCGAAGTCGTGCAGCTGTGCCGCTTTTTAGAAGATGCGGGCGTACAAATCGAGGGTATCGGCAGCGACGAGCTTGTTATTTACGGACAGGATAGTATCGATCTTGGCGATATCGAAGTGATCGCGGACCGAATCGAAGCGGGCACGTACCTGTGTGCCGGGGCGATTACCGATTCAAAGCTGACGGTACAAAACGTAAATTATGAACACCTGGAAGCGGTCATGGATAAGCTGGAATCGATGGGGTGTAGCTTTCGCTGTGCGGGCCGGGATGTCACGATACTGCCTGCCAAAAGATTAAAGCCCGTTCAAATCACCACTTCGGAATATCCCGGCTTTCCCACCGATATGCAGGCGCAGTTCATGGCTTTGGCCACACAGGCTGAGGGGACCAGCACCATCGAGGAGAAACTGTTTGAAAACCGTTTCATGCACGTCAGCGAACTGCTACGGCTGGGGGCTGATATCTCTCTGAGCGGTCATATCGCCACTATCAAGGGCAAAACAGTCCTCAGCGGTGCGGATTTGATGGCTACGGATCTGCGTGCCAGCAGCGCGCTGGTACTGGCGGCGCTGGTAAGCGCGAATACGACCAATATCCACAGGATATACCATCTGGACAGGGGATATGAACATTTGGAAGAAAAATTAAAAACACTCGGTGCCGATATCAAACGCTTAAAAGAGTAGGGGTAACAATGATCGAACAAATACAAAACGCCATCGGCAATATGCCGCCGATGCCGGAAACGGTGAGCAGGGTTCAGCAGGCGTGCAAAGATGAGGAGACGACCGTTTCGGATCTGACTGAGATTATACAGCATGATCCGATGCTCAGCGCCAATCTTCTGCGGGCGGCCAATTCGCCGGTATACGGGCTGTCAAAAGAGATCAAGAGCCTGTCTCAGGCCGTGAGCCTGTTTGGGATCACCACCGTTTCGGGGCTGGTAATGAGTTACGGCAGCAAAAAAGTGATCGATATAGAACCGCAGGCTTATGGCATAACCAAAAAGCAGCTTGGCGATATCGGCCTGCTGCAGGCGGGTCTGGGTGCCAGATGGGCCAAAGGGTATGATAAAGCTATCGCGGATGATCTGTACGTGGTCGCATTGCTGAGTGATCTTGGCAAGCTGACCCTGGCTAAGGTTTTAGAGGGCAAAGACACCGCCGCTTTGCAGCAGGCGCAGAACTTTTCTCAGATAAGAAGCGCTGAAAAAGAGTTGACCGGCGTTACGACCGAACGGGTCAGTGCGATGATGTTTGATAAGTGGAATTTCAACGACGCAACCGTTTCTATCTTGAACTTTTTCAGCGGCGCGGATAAAGATGTCGATAAGGATTTAAAAAAGGTGGCCGTGATGCTGATGATTGTCAAAACCTGCGTCAATATCAAGCAGCAGTTTGCGCCCGAAGCGATCCAAAAAGCGTTGCAGATGCAAAAAAAGTATTCGCTGCACGGTTTGGAAGATGCGATAGAAGCGTTGGGGTATGAGGTGCCAAAAGAGGCGTAACCCTCTTTTGGAAGCGGTCTTTAATCCTCGATGTAGTTTTTCAGCTTCCTGCCCACTTTTGGGTGTTTGAGCTTCTTGATAGCGCTGGATTCGATCTGGCGGACTCGTTCTCTGGTAACGTTTAACTCCTTGCCGATCTCTTCAAGCGTTCGGTCGCTTTCATCATTGAGCAGGCCAAAACGCATACGGATCACGGCCTGTTCTCTTTCGTTGAGTTCTACCAGTACGTCATCGATCTGCAGGTTGAGATCATCTTTCATCACCGTATCAGAGGGGCTGATCGATTCTTTGTCTTCGATGAAATCGCCGAATCTGCCGTCATCCTCATCGCCTACCGGTGCTTCCAGACTGATGGGTTCTTTGGTGATTTTGATGACGTTTTTGACCTTGTCCTCGCTCAGCCCGACTTCTTCGGCTATCTGTGCGATGGTGGGTTCCTTGCCCTTTTCCTGCAGGTTTTTGCGCACGATCTTGTTAATGCGGTTGATCGTTTCGATCATATGAATCGGAATTCGGATGGTGCGCGCCTGATCGGCTATAGCTCTGCTGATGGCCTGTCTGATCCACCAGGTGGCATAGGTGGAGAATTTATACCCCTTTTGGTATTCAAATTTATCCACTGCTTTCATCAAGCCGATATTGCCTTCTTGAATGAGGTCCAAAAAGGGCAGTCCGCGGTTGGTGTAGCGCTTGGCAATCGATACGACAAGGCGCAGGTTGCTTTTTGCCATTCTGGTTTTGGCTTTTTCGCTGATCTTTTTACCCCGCTTGATCTGGTATAGAATCTGCACCAGTTCATCGCTGCTGAGGTTGAAACTGTTTTTACTGGCCTCTTTTGTTTCAAACAGCCGTTTGATTTCGACGTACGTACTGACCATCGTCGCTTCGGGAACGCGGTTTAGTATCTCTTTTTTATCCAGCGTGAGGATGTCATCAAGCAGTTTTTTGTGGTTGTCCCGAAGCTGGTCGTTAAACAGCGGCAGTTTGTACTCCAGCCGTTTGAGTTCCTTGTCAAACTCGTCATCGCTTTTAAGCGCGGTTTCCATGGAGCGTACGATCTCGTTGATCAGCTTACTGGTAGGCCCGAGATCGATCAGACGGTTTTTCATCATCGTTTTTTTGTACGCGACTTTCAAATGTTCATGAAGATCTTTCTCATCTTTCAACTCATCCTCAAACTCTGTTTCTCTGGTGATCTTTTCCCACTCTTTTTTCGCCTTTTCAAGCTCTTTGAAACTTTTTTTGACCTTTTTGCTGCGTTCGTCTTTGAGTTTGACACGCTCTTCTTTGCTGCTTTTGTCGTCTTCTTCAAAGTTTTTAAACAGTTCTTTGACCCGTCTTTCACGGTTGAGCAGAGGTTCTTGGTAATTGAGGATATAATCAATCAGATACGGTACCGAACAGATCGCGTCTAAAATAATATCCTCGCCGCGTTCTATCTGGCGGGAGAGTTTGATCTCTTCATCCTTGGTTAAAAGCGGAATCTGGCCCATTTCGCGCAGATACATCCGTACGGGGCTGTCACTTCTGGACCATTCAAACAGCTCCTTTTCTTTCATGAAATCAAATTCATCCATCAACGCGTCGTCGGTAAGCTTTTTAAGTTCGATGCGTCTTTTTTTGATATCTTTCTGGTTGAGTAGTTCTGCCTGTTTTGAAGCACTGATCAACTTGATTTTTTTATTTTTGGCAAGTTTGAAAATCTTTTTGGCTTGAGCGGCCGTCGGCGGTTTTTCAAACTCTTTCATGAGGCGCTCGAAAGTAATGGCTTCCCCGCTTTTTGTTTCTTCAAACAACGTTTCGATATTGTCCATTATTTCTTTTGCAGTCAAAGAAGCTCCTTGATAAATTATTGCTGTATCCCTGGTAAGATAAAAGTAGTTGCTTTTAAATCGGATATTATAGTTAAAATTAAATAAAAAGACGATAAAATGACCCGATTAATCGTGCCGGTGTTGTTAAAAAGGCGAAATTTTATTACAATTGCGGCAAAAAGCAAAAGGATTTGAATGAATCACGCAAAAAGTATCGAAGCGTTCAACCATGCAAAAGAGAGTATTCCCGGAGGGGTTTCTTCTCCCGTCCGCGCGTTTTCAAGCGTAGGCGGTACGCCACCTTTCATCCAAAGAGGTCAGGGCGCGTATATGTACGATATCGACGGCAACCGTTATATCGATTTTGTCCAAAGCTGGGGGCCGCTTATTCTGGGTCACGGCGATGAGGATGTGATCAACGCCGTCACCAACGTCGTAAGAGACGGGCTGAGCTTTGGCGCGCCTACCGAGCTTGAGACGCAGCTGGCCGATGAGATCGTAGACCTGTTTGGCCATATCGACAAGGTCCGTTTTGTCAACAGCGGAACCGAAGCGGTGATGAGTGCTATCAGGCTGGCCAGAGGGTATACGGGCCGGGATGATATTATCAAGTTTACCGGCAATTACCACGGCCACAGCGATTCTCTGCTGGTTCAGGCCGGAAGCGGCGCGGCAACCTTTGGTTCGCCCAGTTCTCCGGGGGTGCCCGCTGATGTGACCAAGCATACGCTGCTGGCAAAGTACAACGATCTTGAAAGTTTGAAGCAGTGTTTTGAGCAAAGCAGCGGCGTTGCCTGCGTGATTATGGAACCTATTGCGGGCAATATGGGACTGGTAGCTGCCGATGAAGAGTTTTTAAAGCAGGTCAGAGCCCTTTGTGACGAATACGGCGCGCTTTTGATTTTTGATGAAGTGATGAGCGGCTTTCGTGCCAGTTTACAAGGAGCGCAGGGACTTGTGGACACCGTTCCTGATATCACGACCTTTGGTAAGGTGATCGGGGGCGGAATGCCCGTGGGCGCTTTTGGCGCAAGCAAAGAGATTATGAGTCATCTTTCTCCCGAAGGCCCGGTATACCAGGCGGGTACGCTCAGCGGCAATCCCGTTGCCATGGCAGCAGGCCTTGCGACGCTGAAAAAGCTCAAAAATCAAAAAGATCTGTACGCCGGGCTTGAAGCCAAGGCAAAGCGGCTGACTGAAGGGCTCAAAGAAGCTGCCGACCGTCATGACGTGGCGCTGCAGGTGGATTACAGAGGCTCGATGTTTGGCTTTTTCTTTAACGATAATCCCGTGACCTCCTTTGAGGACGCGGCCAAATCCGATACGCAGCGTTTCGGGCGTTTTCACCAGGCGATGCTTGATCGGGGCATCTACTTTGCGTGCAGTCAGTTTGAAGCGGGTTTTATCAATATCCAGATCACTGACGCGATGATCGATATCGTCTTGCAAAACGCAAATGAAGTGCTTGCGAGTTTGAAATAAACGGAGATATTTTGGCAGAAAACAACGACGGGCAAAACCCCAAGTATAAAAAAGTCTTTGAAGGAATCGACCAGCTCAGCCTGGGCCTGTCGATGGTAATAGCGGTGCTTTTTGGCGTCGGTGCCGGCCTGGGGATGCGCTATCTTTTTGAAGTGCAGTGGGTGTTGTGGCTTGGCGTGGCCTGGGGCGTGCTTGCAGCGGGTCTGAACGTATAC
>CAYUAC010000102.1:0-7464 GCA_964442515.1 uncultured Campylobacterales bacterium
ACAACAAGCCCAAAGGCAGGCTCGAATCCGCCGCAGCCCTTGATCAGGCACAAAAGATACTTTCATGATCCATACCCACGACGATTTAAAAAAAATCAAAGATACAAAACGGCAACAAGAGTGCCAAAAGCCCCAAAAGATACGCGTCTGCACCGGCAGCAGCTGCCAAAGTCTTGGGGCCAAAGAGGTTTATGACCGTCTTAAACAGCGTATTGACCAAAGCGACAAAACAGACTGCTGTGAAGTCAAAGGGGTCGGATGCAACGGTTTGTGTTCTGCCGGCGTTTTGGTTACGCACCACAGGCAAGATCATGCCACGCTGTATCAACGTGTCGATGAGCAAAACGTCATCGCTTTGGCCGAGGATTTGGCAAAAGACAGAGAAAACAAAGAACTTTTGTGTGACACCGATGATCCCTTCTTTACCAGACAAACCAAGATCGTATTAGAAAATGCGGGCATAATTAACCCTGACGATATAGAAGATTACATCGCTTATGGCGGTTACGAAGCTTTACTTGATATGCTGCACGAAAAGCAGCCCGAAGAAATCCTGACCATCATAAAGCAAAGCGGTCTCAGAGGCCGCGGCGGCGGCGGTTTTCCCACCGGCTTGAAATGGGAAAGCGTAGCCAAGGTCGAGTCAACGCAAAAATATATCATCTGCAACGGCGATGAAGGCGATCCGGGCGCTTTTATGGACAGAGCCATCATGGAAGCCGATCCACACCGCATCATAGAAGGTATGGCGATCGCGGGCTACGCCGTGGGCGCAAGCATTGGCTATATCTATGTCCGCGCCGAGTATCCCCTGGCCGTTGAGAAGCTAAAAAAAGCGATCAAACAGGCAAACCGCACGGGACTGCTTGGCAACAAAATCTGTGACAGCGGGTTTGACTTTGAACTGGAAGTACGCCTTGGCGGCGGCGCGTTTGTCTGCGGCGAAGCAACCGCACTTGTCACCTCTATTGAGGGCAACCGCGGCAATCCCAGACAAAAACCCCCTCACCTCAGCGACCACGGCCTGCACGGCAACCCCACCGTACTCAATAATGTCGAAACCCTGGCCAATATCGTCCCAATCATCAAAAACGGACCTGAGTGGTTCAAAAGCTTTGGTACGCAAGGGTCTCCGGGTACCAAGGTTTTTGCCCTTACCGGCCACATCCGGCATACGGGTTTAGTGGAAGTACCCATGGGTATGAGCCTTGAAGAGGTGATCAACCAAGTCGGCGGCGGCGTAGATGAGGGCAACCTCAAAGCAATTCAGACCGGCGGCCCCAGCGGAGGCTGTATCCCGGCTTCAAAGATGGATCTGATCGTTGATTACGATTCGCTGAAAAAAGCGGGTTCGATTATGGGCAGTGGCGGCATCATCGTTATGAACGACCGTGCTGATATGGTCGAGGTAGCACGCTTTTTTATCGAGTTTTGCAAAAGCGAAAGCTGCGGCAAATGCGTCCCGTGCCGTGTGGGTACGACGCAGCTGATGCACCTGCTTGATCGCTTCATCAATAAAACGGCACGCCAAAAAGATTTGACCATGCTCAAAAACCTGTGTGAAACCGTGGGCCGCACCAGCCTGTGCGGTCTTGGGCAAACCGCTCCAAATCCCGTTCTTAGCACACTGACCTATTTTGAGGATGAATATTTAGCGGGCATAAAGGAAGATGTATGATCAGGGAAAAAGTCAGGGTAAAAACGCTCAACATTGACGGTATCGATATCACCGCCAAATCCAATCAAACTATCCTGGAAGCAGCTAAAGACTATGATATCCATATCCCCTCGCTTTGTTACATGAAGGGTTTAAGCTGCGTGGGAGCGTGCCGCCTGTGCCTGGTGGAGGTAGAAGGCTCTAAAAAGCTCATCCCCGCCTGTACCGGCAAGATAAAAGAGGGAATGGAAGTTTTTACCGATACCCCTGCCCTGCGCGAGTACCGCCAAAGCGTGCTTTCCATGCTTTTTAGCGAGCGTACCCATACCTGCAGTGTTTGTGTAAGTAACGGCCACTGCGAACTACAGGATATGAGCGTGGAGCTGGAGTTAGAACACGTAGGCGTGCCCTACTTGACCAACCGCTTTGACTTGGATGCCAGCCACGAGCTTTTTGTCAGCGATCCCAACCGCTGTATTCTGTGTACCCGCTGCAAACGTGTATGCAGTGAAATAGAAGGTGCCAATGTTTGGGATATCGCCAACCGCGGGATGGATTCGAAGATGATAGCGGGTATGGATGAGCCCTGGGGTGAAAACGAAGACTGCACCAGTTGCGGCAAGTGCGTACACGTATGTCCCACCGGTTCATTGTATAAAAAAGGGGTCAGTTCCAGTGAAATGGTCAAAGACAAAGAGCGCATCGCAAGACTGCTGGAACAAAGGATACGCAATGAAACTTGATATCGCAACAATTTGGCTGGACGGGTGTTCGGGCTGTCATATGTCTTTTTTGGATATGGATGAGCGCCTGATCGAACTTGCAAAGGATTGCAATATCGTCTACAGTCCCTACGTCGATACCAAGGTTTTTCCAAAAGACGTGGATCTGACTATCGTTGAGGGAGCGTTAAGCACCGACCATGATATCGATATGATCAAAACCATCCGCAAAAACTCCAAACAGGTCCTGGCCCTTGGCGACTGCGCGATTACGGGCAATGTTTCAACCATGAAAAACCTCTACGGCACCAAAGCGATCATGGAGGTCGGATATGATCAAAACGCCGATACCAATAAGGGGGTCTATCCTGATAAAGCGGTGCCAAAGCTTCTTGACCGTGTCTATCCCCTGCATGAGATTATCAAGGTGGATTTTTATATTCCCGGCTGCCCCACTCCCGCGGACGCGATACACCAAATACTACAAGATCTGCTGGAGGGCAAAACACCCCGGCCAATGCAATACACCAGATTTGGAAAGTAAGGAAAGCTATGAGTACACTGACAATCGATCCCGTCACCCGCATCGAAGGGCACGCTAAGATCAGTATTGAAACAGATAACGACAAGGTCACAGACGCCAAACTCCACGTTACGCAGTACAGAGGGTTTGAAAAGATTTGTCAGGGCCGTCCCTATACCGAAATGCCCTCACTGACTGCCCGCACCTGCGGTATCTGTCCTGTCAGCCACCTGATCGCCAGTGCTAAAGCGTGTGATGAGCTTTTAGCCGTCCGCCCGCCCAAAGCCGGCCGCAATCTGCGCCGTATTATCAATCTGGCCCAGCTGCTGCAATCGCATACGCTGAATTTTTACCACTTAAGCGCGCCCGATCTGGTGTATGGAATGGACGCGGCCAAAGAGGATAGAAATATCTTTAAAATGATGCAGACCCATCCGCAGATGGCAAAAGAAGGGATCGCGCTTCGGGCTTTTGGACAAAGCATCATCGAAAAGCTTGGCGGCAAGCGCATCCACCCAAGCTATATCGTCCCCGGAGGCGTCAGCCACGCTTTAGACAGTGACACAAAACAGGAAATACTCGCACAGCTGCCAGAAGCGATGGAGCGCACCCAAAAAGCGCTGACCTTTTTCAAAGAAGCCCTGCCCCGCTTCCAAGATGAGATAGCGCATTTTGGCAATTTTGATTCGATGTATATGGCTATGGTCAATAAAAAGGGGCAATTAGAACATTATGACGGCTTCCTGCGGTTCATGGACGCTGGGGGCAATATCGTCGCAGACGGGGTAGAACCGAGATTTTACAAAGATTATATCGGCGAAGCGGTCGAAGGCGACAGTTATCTCAAATCGCCCTATTACAAACCCCTTGGCTATCCGCGTGGGATGTATAGAGTAGGACCTCTGGCCAGGCTCAATGTCGCGGATAGCTGCGGCACCCCCGAAGCGGACAAACACTTGGCTGATTTCAAAGCCCTTGGCGGCGGCAAACCGGTCAAAGCCTCTTTTTACTACCACTACGCCAGATTGATCGAAATGATATACGCGATCGAAAAGATCGAAGAGCTGCTGCGCAAAGACAGCACGGCTGATGAGCACGTCAGAAGCCACGCAGATATCAACCGCCTGCACGGTGTAGGATGCAGCGAAGCCCCAAGAGGCACGCTCTTTCATGATTACAGCGTGGATAAAAACGGTTTGATACAAAAGCTCAATCTCATCATCGCAACGGGCAATAACAACCTTGCAATGAACGCGGCGGTCAAGCAGGTCGCGCAGCGCTTTGTTGATCCTGCCGACGTGACAGACGGCGATCTCAACCGTGTAGAAGCGGTCATCCGAAGCTTTGATCCCTGCCTGAGCTGTTCGACCCACGCTCTTGGCATCATCAGCAACCAGATTGAAATCACGGATAAAAACGGCAAGATCCTGCAACGTATCGATAGAAATTGAGTACGCACGTTATAGCTATCGGCAACAGTTTGCGGGGTGAAGACGCCTTTGGCCCCGATGTGGCGGCATTGCTGCGTAAAAAATCACGTTATACCATACATGAATGCCTGCAGTTGACGCCTGAACTGTGTTTGAAGCTTAAAGACGCCGAGGAAATTATTTTTATCGACGCCGCCTGTGATGCAAAACACCCTTACGCCCTTGCGGTGCCTCTTGCGCGTGCGCAAAACAGGCTGAGCCATCAGTTTGGTCCCTTTGTTTTGATGCAGATGCTAAAAACTCTGTATGATCACAATCCGCCCTTTAGCGTCTACGCCATGCTGGCGGCGGATTTTGACACTGTAAAGAATAAAAGAAAGTATGCCGCGGCCGTGCGCAAACTGCACAGCCACCTGCTTGCGCGCCCGGGTTAAAAGGAGTAGCGCATATTGATATAGGCGTATCTACCGGGTTCATTGATCAAAAATTTCTCATCATCAGTATCTACAAGCGTCAAATCCTGATACGTATTGGTTGTAGCATACGTTTTATCAAACAGGTTATCCACCCCTACGGTTACATCAAAGTTTTTATGTACAACATGGTTGTATTCTACGTTGACGATACCGTATCCGGCCAAACGCTGTTCCCCGTTTTCTTCATCATAGCTGCTCCACGCTTTTTGCGCTACCACTTCCGTACGCAGCGTTGATTTGGCAAAACCGTATGTAAGGCCGAGGTTTGCTTTCAGCGGCGGAATTTCAGCTAAATCTTTATCCCCGTGTCCCGGTGCGTCATCTTTTTTACCCCGAACGTAGGCTATCGCGTAATCAACATCAAGATTTTGCGTCAACCCGTGCAAACCGGTTACATCAAAGCCGTATATTTTTGCATCGATATTTTCAAAAGCGTTTTGACCGCCCGTGTTGTAAATATAATCTTTGAGCATACTGTAAAACGTTTTGATTTTGACATCGCCGTTTCCGTAGTCAAGGGCATAGCCTAAATTTGTTTCATAATTTTTGGTTTGATCCAACTCCGGAGTGCCGACTACGTCACCATCTTTGTTTTCAAAATACAACTCTCTGGCATCGGGTACTCTGCTTGATTTGCCCACACCTACAAACACGCTTGAGCCTTTATCAAGCATATACGTCAGCATCGCGTTGGCGTTGAAGGAATCATAATCATTATCCCGCAAATTGCCGCCGTGTTCGATCTTTGTGTCATCGTATCTAAGCCCGCCTTTGAGCGTGATATCATCGATCGTATGCTTTGCTGTGGCAAAAAGGGCTCTGTTTGTCGTATCGGTATCGTTGATACTGTGGCCGATAAAAGGATTGACGTCACTGTAGTACTCACCGTCCCAGTTTCTTTTGCTTGTATCAAGCCCTACCGTGTAATCGGTTCTTTTAAGCGTAAAACTGTTTTTGACCTTGACCCCCGTTACATCAGTCGTGAGATGGTTAGTCATATTATTGCTTCCGTCTGCATTGTTTCTGTATGCCGTTGACATCGGGTGATCGACATCGGTTTTAAACAGTTCCAGATCCAAAGCTTGTGAGAATCTACCCAAATCATACACCGAATATCCCAGCGTGTACATGTTTGAATCATCATATTCCGCGTCCATCGGCCGTGAAGGATACAGCACATCATCGCTTTCGCCTCTTTTGTATCCCAGTTTCAACTCCTGGTTGTCTGCGATGTCAAAATACGTTTTGACCATAAAGGTTTTTTTCTCGTACGCTTTTCTGTCTTTTTCGCTGTTTTTGTACCGGTTAGGAACTGGAGCGGCGGCATCTTTGAGCTGATCGTTGAACGTATTGCCCTCCCCGTCTTCATATTGGTCTGATTCCTCATACGACGCTCCGACCAGGATACGAAATGCATCCGTTCCGCCGCCGGCGGTGGCACTAACTTTTTTATACCCAAAACTGCCGGCGTTTATGTTGATATCGGTATTAAGCTCTTTGCTTGGCTTTTTTGTCTCAACCTCTACCAAAGCGCTTAACGAACCGAAGTTTTCCACGTCATAGGGGCCTTCAACAACGTTGACACTTTCAATGTTATTGGTTGCGATATGCGAAGTGGGCGGGTCCATCCTGTTTGGACACGCCCCGTGAATCTTGGCTCCGTCAATGAGTACATTGATATTGTCTTTTTTCTGCCCCCGCAGAATAATATCATTGGCAATACCGCTGCCTCTGACTAAAGAGATATTGGCACTTTCTTTGCTCAAAGCCTCCGCCAGATCGGCTGATTTCAATGCTTCCCCGCTGATATTTTCTATCGACACGGCTGTGGGCGCATCGCTTTGGATATCGACTGTTCCCATATCCGAACTGTTTGCAAAAAGCGTCGCACTTGCGGCAAGCGAGAGCGCTATCGTTTTTCTTAACATTAAATCTCCTTTGAATCTCTCTATAATATTTAAGTCTGCCTTATAATTGTAATAAGCATGTGTTAATTGTCTGTTAATTTAATGTATACCGCAAGGCGATATTGGCATTGATGGGAAAGCGTAAGTCATGCGGGGCATCTTGCATACTTTTAAAAGCCTGTTTGAGCGCTCTCTTGCCGTATTTTGCAAAAATATCCCGCTGGCTTTTTGCCGCCTTTATGACGATCTCATCATGGCTGTTGATAGAAAAAGTAAGCTTGACTTCATCCTGCCAGCCTCTTCTCTGGGCTACGCGGGGATATTGTTTGTATTTTTGCAATTGCTGTTTGAGTGCGTTTAAATACCGCTGCGTACGCTTTTGCAGCAGATTTTTTTTGATCTGATCAAACGTTTGCAGGTTTTGATTGATGGCTTTGGCTGTTTGCAGCTGACCCGGCTTCGGCTTTGTTTCTTTTTTAACCGGGGCTTTTTTTTGCGGTTTGGGCTTACTATCTGGCTTTTTGTGCTCTTTTTTTGGCTGTTTGGCAGGCTTTTTCTGCACTGTTTTCTTTTCTGTCTTTTTTGGTTTTTTCTCAGGTTTTGGCTTTGGTTTTTCTTTTGGCTGCGGTTTGGGAGTTGGCTTTGGTTGGGGTTTGGGTTCAGGTTTGGGTTCAGGTTTCGGTGCGGGCTTCGTTTCTTTTGGGGGCTGCTTGGGTGCAGCACTCTGATACGCCTGCATATTGATCTTT
>CAYUAC010000103.1:0-4601 GCA_964442515.1 uncultured Campylobacterales bacterium
GCACAAACGCCGTCTTTTTTGGAGGGACAGACCCTGGACGCTTCGTGCCGACCTACATGATATATTCCGCCGATGTGCGTCCCGACATATATCTCATCACGCAAAACGCCCTGGCGTATTTTGCTTTTCCCTCCATCAACACCAAGCGCTATATCCACTCTATAGGCACGATGGAAGTTGCCGGCCATATGTTCCAAAACGCGCTGTTAAACGCAGAGGAACAAACCAGGCAGGACTTTATACAAGCGTGCAAAGCTTCGGTGAAAACGATCATCAAAGAAAACAGGCTGGATGTTGCGCTCAAAGATAAAACGCTGTTTGAACAAAAGGCGCTGTATGGGTTTATGCTGCCGCTGCAAAGCAAAAAAGACACCGGCGTGTATCTGCTGATGCTGCAGGCCCTGCGGATTGCTGCTTTGGTCCATGATCTGGGCCATCTTCCCTTTTCGCACCAGGTTGAAGATGCCATGACCAAGATTTATCGGATGCTGAGTTTGCAGGAGACGTGCAACGACAAGCAGCAGCGGTTTTTGCATTTTTATAACAGCCTCACTAAAAACGGCAGCCTGGTACTGCATGAAGCCCTGGGAATCAAGCTTGTGAAAATGCTTTTTGTCCACGAGTTGGACGCAAAAAAAGATGACCGCCTGCATCTGCTGTATCTGTTGGTACAAGCCATCTTGCAAGAACGCCGCGACAAGTATTTTGATTATACGGTAATGCACCAATTTATCGATTCCACCGTTGATGCGGACCGGCTGGATTACGTCAACCGCGATATGCTCGCAAGCGGCTATATCAGCGGTGCGGCTGATTTTATCCGCATAGCCAGGCAGTGCGTGATCACCGAACATCAAAACGGTTACAAACTGTGCTACCTTGATAATGAGCTGCTTGATATCGAACACATGCTGGAGATGCGCTTTAACCTGTATAAAAAGATTATTTTCAACCATGCCATCGCCGCCACGGACGCGCATTTAGAAAACGTTATTTTGTTTTTAGCCCGCAAGCATTTCAGTGAAAACAACAGCGGTGACCAAAGCGATGATATTTCGATGATGTGGCGGTTTCTGGAACAAAACGATTTGAACAAACGCCTTGATCTGATCAGTCAGCTGGATGAAAACTGGCTGATAAGTATATTCAAAAAAGAGTATTTTGCCATCAAATACGCCGGAAACAAACAGGCAGGAGCCAAGAAATATCTGCAGTGCTTTGAAGAAGTGCTTTTTGGCAAGCGCACCTTTGTCAGTCTGTATCGCAACCTCAACGAACTGTATAACCTGCTTGGTTTTGACAAAACACAGCGCTACCGCTTTAGAGAAAGCTTTGGGTATGTCAGCAGGCTTCGGTATGAAAACCTGCAGCAAAAGCTGGATGCGTTTTGCCATAAACACGAAAGCCCGTCACGGTTTCTTACCTACCGTATCGTTTCGCTTAATATCGGTATCGACAAGGATTTCATGCTCTATGACGGCAACGAACTGATCCGCATCGATGAAATCTCAACGCTGCGCAAACGGTTGAAAAAATCGATCCAAAATACCGTTCCCTTTTATCTGTACTCCAACAAACCCGTTTTTGACAGCACGATGAAAGACGATATCAAACAGATTCTGTATACGTCTTTTTTATAAATTTTTATCCTCATCATCAAGGACGGTTTGCATACTGTTTTCTTTCAACGCTTCTTCATGTTCTTTTTGCATTGTCAGTTTTTGCTCTTCCAAGGCTTCTATGCTTTGATTTTTTTCCTTGATCTCTTTTTCCAGTGATTCGATCTGCTTTTGCAGCTGCGAATTTTGGTCGGTGAAGCTTTGTCTGGTCTCATCCAGCTTTGCTTCCAGACTGTGCAGCTGGGTTTGTTTGCTCTCAAGCTGCTGCTGCATCTCCGAAGCGGTTTTGTCTTTTTGTTCCAGCTGCTGCTGGTATTGTAACCGTTCTTCGTGCAGTTTTTGTTCCAGACTGCTGTTTTGATGCGAATAGTGGTCAAGATCGCTTTGCAGGGTTTTTATCCGGCGCGAATCTTCTTCCAGCTGTTCTTTTTGTGTTTGCACAATCTCATCAAGACGGCTGCCGTAGGCTTCTTGATGCTGCAGCCGCCCGGCCAGGTCGTAGTTTTGCAGCATGGTTTTTGCCAGGGGATCAAGCTTGCTTTTTGGCTGTTTTAAACCGTATCTGCTGCCTACTTTCATATATAACAGTTCATTTAAAAAATCAGAATCAAGCAGTTTTTCCTTGTCAAGTGTTTTTTTATTAAACTGGCCGGTTTGCGTGTCAAAATAAGAGATTACGACTTGGAGGGAGGGGAGTTCTTCCCGGGTTACAATACCCGAATATAAAATTTCGTTTGTCGCAAACAGTTCCCGGATAAATTCGTACGCATCTTGGAAAAACGCTTGGCTGCTATCGGGACCCAGCGCATCTTTCGGATGCGAAACCGTCACTTCCCCGGCAATGTTTTTGTAATCTTTTTTCTTTTTGACTTTTGGGATTTTGCTCTTCTTGTCCGTTTGCTTCAATAACTCTTTTTTTTCCTTGAAATAAGTTTTCAAATCGGGGTAGGGGCTGTTTTGCAAAACAACGGACTGCTGTCTATCCTGACCTGCCTCATTGTGCAGGTTTATGTTTGATGCCAGATTTTTGTGGTTAAGAGTTGCGTGCATGGGAGTCCTTTTTGTAACAAATGATCAAAAAGGCTTAAGGCCACCACTAATAACTCTATGATCCGTACAGGGTTTTTAGAGGTGTCCTGATATAAGCCAAACTTATTATCCTGCATCCAGTATACTAAATTTGGCTTAAGTGTCAATTAAATGCTGCTATTCCCCGGGCGGGGAAGGGTGTGATTTAGCGAAGCAGCAGGAGAGGGCGCCTGGTTTTGTGCAGCATTTTGGCCGTAAAACTGCCAAAGATAGCATCGCGCAGGCGGTTGTGGCTAAACGCGCCCATCGCGACGATATCGATCTCATTGTTTTCTTCGTATTCTATCAGTGCATCGACGGCATCGCCGCTGAGCGCTTCGGTTCGGGCTGTTATGCCGTGTTCTTTAAGCTGAGCCGCGGCTTCATCAAGCAGCATTTGACACTTTTTTTGATCTTTGCATACATTGACCACGTGGCGGTTGACGCTTGAAAAAATCGGTTCGCTTGCTACCATATCCAGCGCTTTTTTGGAAGCGTCGCTGCCGTTGTAAGCTATCATGACCTCTTTTGGCTCACTAAACTCTTTATTGATCAAAAGCGTGGGTACCCGTAGACTTCGAATGATCTGTTCTACCTGTGTGCCCACACCGATTTCACCGTCATGGTCCTGACCGCTGATACCGATGACAAGCACCCGGATACTGTCTTGAAGTTCCTGCAGGTTTTCATACAGTTCCCCGTGGCGCTGGGAAGTGATCACTTCCTTGACGCCCATATCCTGTGCCTCTTCTTTGAGCTGGCCTAGCAGTTCGCGTCCCATCTTGATCTTAGCTTTGCTTTGTTTGGAATCATCTTCACTGAGGTTTTGTAAAATATCTTCACTCTCACCCAGGCCGATATTGCCCGACAGGTTGGCTGTTTGGGGATTGTGGCGGTGTTCTACGGTGTGAAGCAGCTTTAGCGGCATATCCAGGGTTTTGGCTATCATCGCCCCGTAACGGCATACGCTTTGGCTGTAAGTTGATCCGTCAACACACGCTAATATAAACTTTTGACTCATTAGTGGCCTCCCATGACTTTATCGATCTCTTCTGGTTTGTCGTGTACACCAAAGCGGTCGACGATCGTTTTACTTGCTTCATTAAGCCCGATCACTTCTACTTCGGTACCTTCGCGTCTGAACTTGATCACGGCTTTATCCAGCGCGTGCACGGCTGAGATATCCCAGAAATGCGCTTTTGTTACATCAATAACAACTTTATCCACAACTTCCTTAAAATCAAAAGATTTTGCAAACTTCTCCGCGGAATTAAAAAACACTTGTCCCACAAAGCGGTACGTCTTTGTCTGGGTCGCTTCGTCAAACTCGGTGGTATGGTACATAAAGTGGCTGATCTTGTTGGCAAAAAACAGGGACGCCAGCAGGACGCCCACAAAAACGCCGTACGCCAGGTTGTGCGTATACACCGTCACCGCCACGGTAGCAAGCATGACGATGTTTGTTGAAAGCGGCAGTGTTTTAAGCTCCTTGATCGATTCCCAGTTAAAGGTACCGATGGAGACCATGATCATCACCGCTACCAGCGCGGCCATCGGGATAACAGAGAGATACTCGCTTAAAAAGACTACCATAATAAGCAAAAACACCCCGGCACTGAAGCTTGAAAGCCGTCCGCGGCCGCCTGATTTGACATTGATAATAGATTGCCCGATCATCGCGCATCCGGCCATGCCGCCCATGAAGCCGCTGCCCATGTTGGCAATCCCCTGGGCTTTACACTCTCTTTTTTTATCACCCTCACTGTCGGTGAGTTCATCGACGATATTGGTTGTCATCAGTGATTCCAGCAGCCCCACAATCGTCAGCGCAAGCGCGTAGGGGAAGATAATCTGCAGCGTTTCAAAGTTTAGGGGGATATCAGGCAGTAAAAACACCGGCAGTGTATCGGGCAA
>CAYUAC010000103.1:4611-7338 GCA_964442515.1 uncultured Campylobacterales bacterium
CGGGCAAATCGCCCATATCGCCGACGGTTCGGATATCAATACCCATAGCTACCACCACAACGGTTAAAAACAGGATGCTGACCAACGTAGAGGGGATCATGGTACCGATTTTGGGGATATAGGGAAATAGGTAGATAATACCAAGCCCCGCGGCGGTAACGGCGTATACGTGCCAGGTGACATCGGTGAGTTCGGGCAGCTGGGCCATAAAGATCAAAATAGCCAAAGCGTTGACAAAGCCTATGACAACGGCTCTGGAGATAAAACTCATCAGTTTGTGGATATTAAGATATCCCGCCCCAATCTGCAATACGCCCGTTAGTACGGTGGCAGCCAGCAGGTACTGCAAACCGTGGTTGGCTACAAGGGTTACCATTAAAAGCGCGGTCGCACCGGTAGCCGCGCTGATCATACCCGGGCGCCCGCCTACAATGGCGGTGACCACCGCGATACAAAAAGAGGCGTACAGGCCCACCTTGGGGTCCACCCCGGCAATGATAGAAAAAGCGATCGCTTCAGGGATCAAAGCCAGAGCAACGACGATACCGGCTAAGATGTCGCCTCTGATATTGCCAAACCAGTCTTGTTTTGTTGATAACAGTAACAATTTTTCTCCTTGTGGTGCGTACCCGGTGTTCAAGATGGGGCGATTTTATCGAAAATAGCTTTATGTGTATTGAAAAACACAAAAAATGCGAATTTGCTTGATCAGGGCGTTACCTTTGGTGACTTTTTCTTGACGCCGATGCGCTGGGGCTGCAGGGTGATCTCAGTAAGGGCCGATTCTTTTGGCATCTGTAAAACCCAGTCAATCGATTTGGCTACTTCGCGGGCTTGCAGGTGGCAGCTGGAATCATCGCTGCATTCAAAATTCAACCGGTCAAAAAAGCCGGTCTTGGTCATGCCAAGGTTAATGGCGGTGCAGGTGACGTGCTGTTTTCGCACCTCTTCAAACAACGCGTTGCTAAAGGCAAGCAGCCCGCTTTTGCTGGCTGAATACACGGCTGAAAATTTGGACGAACGGGTGGCTTCGATAGAGGTGATGCTAATCACTCGGCCCTGCCTCTGGCGCAGGCTGCGCAGCAGCTTCCTTGTCAGCAAAACCGGGGCTTTGAGATTAAGATCTAAGATCGCTTCAATCTGTGACGCTCGCATCGTCTCAAGAGGCTGAAAGTAGCCAAGCCCGGCGCAGTGGATGAGGATATCGCACTGCATTTGGGGCAGGTTGTCAATAGCCAGGCTGTCTTGCAAATCGATCTTTATGTGGCTGAATTCCCCTTCAAGGCCGCCTGGTTTGTTGCGGCTTAAGCCGATGACGTTGTATCCTTTTTCCAACAATAACCTGGCGCTTTCTTTGCCGATGCCGCCGCTAACGCCGGTGATAACTGCTGTTTTCATACTCTATTGCCTTTTGAATATAATGATTGATGGTGTTTTTGTCCGGAATAGCCGCGTCGGTGAGGTGGTCACTGATGACTTTGTAGATACTGATCTGCCGTGGTTTACCTGCCCAAGCGCGCTTTGGAGCACAAAAAATGCTTCCATATCGCATACGCTGCCCCCAAAGGCTTCGCGCACCGGCGCGGTAAAACTGTGGCAAAGCTCCCCCTCTCTTAGACGCAGTACCGTGTCTTTATAAACTGCGCCTGCAAGATCATATACGCTGCCTTTGGCAACACTTGTCTCACTACACCCGGCCAGTCCCGCGTTGATGATACGGTCACTGTCTTTTGGCGGATATTTTTTTAGTGTGTACGCAGCTGCTAACGCTGCTTTTTGCCCCATGCCCGTAATAGTAAGCAGTCTGTTGTTATTACTATAAAGTGGATAAGAGCAAGAGCGAAGCGGGGCAAGTTCATATTTATTAATATAAACCTGCGCTTCGGCTTTGTGGGCGATAAAATAGTATGTTACTGGGTGGAACAAGCACTTTGTCCGGGAGCTGTGGTAGGCTGAATCGCCTCATTGTCTACGCCGCCTTCTTCGTTAATCTTTTCAATCTGTTCCCATAGCTCATGGGCTGCCTGATAAAAGCGCTTGGCCGTTACACTGTCGGGTTTTGCCTGCACGATTGGCATACCGTCATCGCCGCAGTGTCTGACTGCCGGTTCCAGCGGTATGTTTGCCAGGACCTTGGTATCAAATTCGTTGGCTACTTCTTCGCTGGTACCGTGGCCGAAGATGTCGCTTTCGTGTTCGCATTCGGGGCAGACAAAGCCGCTCATATTCTCAATGATACCGGCCTGGGGGATATTGAATTTTTTGAACATATCCAGACTTCTTCTGGCATCATCAAGCGCGACCTGCTGGGGCGTGGTGACGGTAACGCCTGCGGTAACGGGTACGCTTTGGGCCAGTGTCAGCTGCGCGTCACCGGTTCCGGGGGGCATGTCAATGACCAGTACGTCCAGTTCGCCCCAGAGCACATCCTGCAGCAGCTGGGTGATAACTTTCATGATCATGGCCCCTCTCCATACCAGGCTTTGGCCTTCTTGCATCAGGTTGGCCATACTCATGATCTTGATGCCGTACGCATCCATAGGAACGATCTTTTGGCCCTCAATCTGGGGCTGTACACCGCTGAGACCGACCATTCGGGCAATGTTTGGCCCGTAGATATCGGCATCAAGCAGACCGACCTTTTTACCCTGCTGGGCCAGAGCCGCGGCGATGTTGACTGAACTGGTTGATTTGCCTACGCCGCCTTTGCCGCTGCTGACCATAACA
>CAYUAC010000104.1:0-5832 GCA_964442515.1 uncultured Campylobacterales bacterium
GATAATGTCAACGTTATCGTCGACGGTAATGAGATGCCGGTGATGGACGGCAGTGCGAGCAGTTTCTGTATGATGCTTGATGAAGCCGGAATCGCGCGGCAAAACAAAGATAAAAAGATTTTAAAGATCACAAAAGAGGTCACGGTCACTGAGGGGGAAAAGTTTGCCAGGGTTGCTCCGGGTCTTGAACCGCGCTTTGATTTTACGATCGCTTTTGACCATCCTGCTATCGAGCGCCAATCGTATGATTTCACCTTTTCCACTCAGGGATTTAAAACCGAAATTTCGCGTGCAAGGACATTTGGGTTTATGAAAGATGTGCAATACCTGCGCTCCAAAAACCTTGCTTTGGGAGGCAGTCTGCAAAACGCGGTTGTTTTGGATGAAGAAAAAGTGCTCAATACCGAAGGACTTCGCTACAAGGATGAATTTGTCCGCCACAAGATACTGGACGCGATGGGGGATCTGATGCTGCTTGGGCACAACATATACGGGGTGTACAGTTCATTTGCGGGCAGCCACCGGTTGAACCACCTGCTGACCAAGGAGATACTGGCACAGCAAGCCTACGAAGTGATCAGTCTTGAGAGTGAAAAACATATCCAGATGAGTAAAGCGTTTGCATAAACTGTTTGTATTAAGTATCGCCTCGCCGATGCAGATTGGCGTGTACAAAGATGACGTACTGGTCCAAACCGTTGTTTTAAACGACAGGGCGTCAACGCAGCTTCCTCCCGTTTTGCAAGAGTTGCTGGCTGAATACACTGTCAGCCAGATTGTTTACGTGAATTCTCCCGGCAGTTTTATGGCACTGAAAATCGCTTACGTTACCCTCAAAACGATTGAACTGCTTCGGGGGATTAAACTGAAAGCCGTTGACGGGTTTGCGTGCAACGACAACAGCCCCATAAGAGCGATCGGCAAAATCTATTTTGTCAAAGAAGATGGTACAATTACGACAAAAAAATACCAAGACGCAGTCAAACAGGAGTTTTTTTTGCCACAGCGAATCGATAGCTTGAATATCAGTGCGCAAACAGCTCCAAAATATGAAATACCTGCGGTATAAAGGCAGCAATTGACGATAAAAGTACCCGCAACAAGTGCCAACCTCGGGCCCGGCTTCGACACGCTTGGATTGGCGCTTAATATCCATAACAGTGTTACCATTAAAAAAAGCAAGTTTTTCAGCGTGGCCATCAAGGGAGAGGGCGCCAGCAATCCAAAACTCAAAACAAACAATCTCTATTTTGATATTTTTAACGATATTTATACAAAACTCACCGACAGCAAGGAACATTTTCGTTTTGAGTTTCACAACAATATCCCCATCTCAAGAGGCATGGGAAGTTCTTCGGCGGTGATTGTCAGTGCGATCGCTTCTGCCTACAGAATGGCCGGAGCCAAAAGTACCAAGCGTGAAATACTGAACAAAGCGCTGCGGTATGAAAACCACCCCGACAATATCACGTCCACGGTCATGGGCGGTTTTAACGTCTCCTGCGTGGACCGGGGCCGGGTGTACTCGCAAAGCAAAAAGATTCCAAAAACGGTCAAGGCCGTCCTGGTGATCCCCAATAAACCGATTTCAACATCCAGATCGCGCAATATCCTGCCAAAGCTTTATAAAAAAGAGGATACGATCTATTCTCTGTCGCGTTCATCGCTGATGGTGTCGGCATTTTTCAATGAGCGCTGGGAAATCCTGCGCGTGGCATCAAAAGACAGGCTGCATCAGTTTAAGCGTATGAAGACGTTTCCCGAACTTTTTACCGTGCAAAAAATAGCTCTTGAAAACGGAGCGATCATGAGTACGCTTTCTGGCAGCGGATCAACGTTTTTTTCTATGACCTATGCCGATGACGCGCAGAAGGTAGCCGATATGCTCAGCCAGAAGTTTCCAAATTTTACCGTCTTGGTGCGCGATTTTGACAATGAGGGAGTGTTTAGCAGTTAAGCTAAATTAAGATATAATGAGTAAACCGTTGCGAATGTGTATAATCTGCAAAAAGCGATTGCCTCAAGCAAATATGTTAAGATTGCAAAAAAAAACAGATATTGCGTGTTTTGACGGACACGGCCGGAGTTTTTACATCTGTGCTTCCTGTCTGCAAAAAGACAATATCGATCACATTATAAAAAAACGTTTTAAACTGCGCTCAAGTGAACAGTTTGCTAAAATCAAAAAGGAGTTTTTCTCGGATGGATAAAGTAAGAGTATATGAGGTAGCAAAAGAACTTGGTATCGACAGCAAGGAGCTGGTGACCAAGGCAAACGATATAGGCATAGAGGTCAAAACCGCATCCAATGCCGTATCGATGGCGCAAGCGGGCGATTTGATGGAATACGTGATGAACGGCAAGATTCCAAAATCCGCGCAAAAAGCCGTCAAGACAGAAAAAAAAGAGCAAAAACAGGAATCAAAAGAGCCAAAGAATAAAAACAGTGAAGAAGCATCTATCATTGAAAAAAGTTCCAAAATCGAAGCCACGCCCAAAAAACAGGAACAGGCACAAAGCAAAGAAGAAACACCCGCAGCAAAAGATGAAAGCGGCACAAAAAGCGATGAGTCTCTAGCCCAGAGCGTCCAAAAGAAAAAGAAGTTCAAGCGCGGCATCACGATCGTCAAGAAAAAGAAAAAGCCTCAGCCCGCTGCGCAAAGCGAAGCCAGCAAGAGTTCTGCCTCAGACCAAAGTACTCAGCCTAAAAAAATCAAACCCAAAAAGAAAAAAGCTCCGGCCAAGGCAAAAGAAGCGGGTCAAAAACTCAATATGATGGAAGAAAGGGATCTGTCCGATCACTCGACCGTATTTGAGGAAGAAGAGGTCGTGCTGCTTGATTTCAGTGATAAAAACATCGTGGATGAACACCATACCAAAAGAAAACCCTCAAAACCCAAAAAAGAGATGAAAAATGTGCGTCAGGCAAAACCAAACGCACCGAGAAAAAGTATCAGCCGGCGCAGAAAGTCCAAGAAACGGCCTAACAGGCAAGACAATAAAAACCAAAACATCAGCAGTATCAGCATTCCCGAAGATGTACGGGTGTACGAATTTGCCGAAAGCGTAGGCAGGAGCGTCGGCGAAGTGATCAAGGTACTCTTTGGTCTTGGCATGATGGTGACAAAAAACGACTTTTTGGATAAAGATTCCATTGAAGTGCTGGCTGAAGAGTTTGACGTGGAAGTCCATACCGTTGATCCGACCGACAAGCTTGATTACGTCAGCAGTTACGATGAAAAGATCGATCTGGAGAGCAACGGCGTCACAAGACCGCCCGTTATTACGATCATGGGACACGTCGATCACGGCAAGACGTCTTTGCTTGATCGGATCAGAAAAGCAAAAGTCGCCGACAAAGAAGCCGGCGGAATTACCCAGCACGTAGGTGCTTATCAGGTTGAACAAGACGGCAAAAGAATCACGTTTATCGACACGCCCGGCCACGAAGCCTTCACCGAGATGCGAAGCAGAGGCGCGCAGGCAACCGATATCGTCGTTATCGTCGTTGCCGCAGATGACGGCGTTAAACCCCAGACCAAAGAAGCCATCAGCCACGCAAAAGCCGCGGACGTACCGCTTATCATCGCCATCAACAAGATAGATAAACCCGGGGCCAATCCGGAGATGGCCAAATCTCAGCTTGCCGAGATGGAGATCGTTCCGGCTGACTGGGGCGGAGATTACGAATTTGTCGAAGTTTCGGCCCAGACGGGTGAGGGTATAGAAGACTTGCTTGAAAATATCAACCTTCAGGCTGATTTGATGGAGCTTAAAGCCGAAGAAGAAGTGAAGGCAAAAGCAACCGTCGTTGAAAGTTCGCTTGAAAAAGGCCGCGGTCCCGTTGCCACGGTGATCGTGCAAAACGGTACGCTCAATGTCGGCGATATGGTCGTTGCCGATACGACCTACGGGCGGATCAAAGCGATCATCTCCGATACCGGCAAGCAGATCAAAAAACTTGGTCCAAGCGATACCGGCGTAATCGTCGGGCTAAACGACGTCCCCGGAGCCGGTCAGGTTGTCATAGAGATGGATGATGACAGAGAAGCAAGAGAGATCGCGCAGGAACGCTACGAATACAGCAGAGCCAAAGATCTGTCCAAATCAACAAAAGCAACGCTGGATGATCTGTCTAACCTGATCAAAGAGGGGGAGCTCAAAGCGCTGCCGGTGATTATTAAAGCAGACGTTCAGGGGTCTTTGGAAGCGATCAAAGGCAGCCTTGAGAAACTTAAAAACGAAGAGGTCAAGGTCAATATCATCCACGAAGGCGTGGGCGGTATCACAGAAGGCGATCTTACGTTGGCCGACGCATCCGAAAACGCCGTGATTCTTGGCTTTAACGTCAGACCAACGGGCAGTATCAAGAAAAAAGCCAAAGAGGTCGGAACACAGATCAAATCCTATTCGGTGATTTACGATCTCATCGATGATGTCAAAGCGCTGCTTAGCGGTATGATGTCAAACATCGTCAGCGAAGAGGTAACAGGCCAGGCTGAAGTGCGTGAAACCTTCAGCGTCAGTAAACTCGGCACGATCGCGGGTTGTATGGTTACTGACGGCTACGTTACCAGAGGCGGCGGCGCCAGACTGATCAGAGACGGGGTTGTGGTCTATGAAACCAAGATTTCTTCTCTTAAGCGTTTCAACGATGATGTCAAAGAGGTCAAAAAAGGTTTTGAATGCGGTATTATGCTGCAAAACTTCAATGATATAAAAGAAGGTGACACCATCGAAACCTTCAAAGAGGTCGAAGAGGAAGCGACGCTTGAGTAAAACCGTCAAGTTAGCAAAAGTTGAATCACTCTTAAAAGAGTTGCTCCCCCAGGCTTTGGCATCACTTGATGATGAGCAGCTTGCTTCTTTGACCGTACTGGATGTGCGCTGTTCCAAGGGGAAGTATGATGCCAAAGTGTACGTGGATGAATCCTTTTTTGATAAAGAAGAACAAAAAGAGTTGCGCAAACGCTTAAAAAAAGCAAGCGGACTTATTAAAACATACTGCCTCAATGCCACCAAATGGTACCGCTGTCCCGATTTTGAATTCATCTTTGATGATGAAGTCGACCAGGCGATGCATATGGAACAGCTTTTCAAAAAAATTGAAAAGGAATTAGATGGAAAATGAGATCGCGGCAATCGTTGAAGACCACGGCGCCAAACTCTACGGCACGGAGACGGCCAAAGAGGGAGAAAATCTTATTTACCGTGTACTCATTGTCAGAGACGGCGGCGTGGACGTAGAGGTTTGTGCCGATATCAGTGCGGAACTTTCCCCGTTTTTGGATGTGAATCCTCCCGTAAGCGGCAACTACTTTTTGGAAGTCAGTTCTCCCGGGATTGAGCGAAAACTCAAAACGATGCGCCAGTTTGAACTCAGTATCGGTGAAAAGGTTCAGCTAAAGCTGCAAGGCAACGAAAAACTTAAAGGCGTGCTCGTAGGCGCAAAAGATAATACGGTAGCAGTTGAAACCGAATTTGGAATTGAGGAGTACGCGCTGGATGCAATAAAATCAGCGAGGACGTATTTTGAATGGTGACGAATTTTTTATGCACCGCGCGCTGCAGGAAGCGTGGAAATACCAACTCTTAACCTACCCAAATCCCGCCGTCGGCGCGGCAGTGGAAAAAAAGGGTGCGCTGCTTTCAGTTAGCGCGCACCGGGAAGCCGGCGGTCCCCATGCCGAAGTCTACGCGATCAAAGAAGCCTTTGAGCACTTAACCGGCACGACCGTCCCCGCAACCGATTCTTTCTCAATCCATGATTTCTTACTTGCCAATCACAATAATATCTTTCATCAATGCACTGTTTATACAACACTGGAACCG
>CAYUAC010000104.1:5842-7330 GCA_964442515.1 uncultured Campylobacterales bacterium
CATGTAGGCAAAACACCCTCCTGTGCCAATCTGATACGAAAGCTCGGGTTTAAGCGCGTTGTCATAGGGTGCCTGGATGACAACGCGGTAGCCGCCGGCGGCAAGAAACGTTTTGATAATGTAACAACGGGAGTATTGCACAAAGAGTGTGAAACGCTGCTGGAACCTTTTAAAATATGGCAAACGCGCAGCTTTGTTTTTTTCAAACTGGCCCAGACCCACAACGGCAAGATAACAGGCGGGTATCTTAGCTGCAAAGAGTCTTTAACGCATGTCCACCGGCTTCGAAGCAAACTCACTACCCTCCTGATCGGGGGTAATACGGTCAAAGTGGACAGGCCCACTCTGGATTGCCGCCTGATACAAGCTCCCGCTCCCGATGTTCAAATCTATTCACACCAAGAATTTGATAAGGACATTGCACTTTTTCATGTACCAAACAGAGAGGTGAAAATTTCAAAAGATCTTTCCTTTTTGGATAATCCCGGGTTGGTCATGGTTGAAGGCGGAGAAAATATGCTAAAATCTGTGCAAAATAAAATCGACTGGATCCTGACGTATCAAACACCTGATTTTTCCAAAGGCAAAGGGTATGACGCAGACTTTACCTCAAAAGTGCTGCATTATGCAACAAGCAACAGAGATCTCATGATCTGGTCAAAGGTTGAAAATGAAAAAAGAAAATAAACAGCAAGAGATCGTTTCGATGTTTGACGACATCGCCTCTACTTATGATGTAGCTAACAGGGTGCTTAGCTTTGGAATCGATAAAAGATGGCGAAAGATAGGGTGTGATAAAACATTCAGTATGAAAAAAGATGTGGCTACCATCACAGACGTAGCCTGCGGAACCGGTGATCTGCTGCTGTTTTGGAATGCAAGCGCGAAAAAACACGGCATAGAGGTTCAAAACTATATCGGCATCGATCCGGCGGTGAATATGTTAGAGTGCGCTAAAGATAAAGTGCGTTTTGCCACGTTTCAAGAGGGTAAAGCCCAGCAGCTTCCATTAGAGGATGAAAGCAGCGATATTATCAGTATCAGTTACGGTATCAGAAACGTCGTGGACAGAAAAGAAGCGCTTGCGGAATTTTACCGTGTACTGAAACCCGGCGGCATGGTTGTTATTCTAGAATTTACCAAACAGGAGAAAAAAGGATTTTCCTCTTTGCTAAGGGATACGTATACGAATAAAATCCTGCCCGCCGTCGGAGGCTTAATTTCAAAAAACTATAAAGCATACCGCTATCTGCCCGATTCCATTGAGGATTTTTTAACAACGAAGATGCTTCAGGATGAACTCAGCGCAGTCGGTTTCACACTGCAATACACCAAATCCTTCTCTTTTGGGATTTCAACCCTGCTTATCGCACAAAAACCCTATACATCCTAAAATCCACCCCTAGCCCCCTTGGCTAGGGCTTTTGCAAGCTTTCTATCTGTCACTTCTGACCACGTATAAACACAAATTTCCAAACTTCTTAGAAA
>CAYUAC010000105.1:0-7117 GCA_964442515.1 uncultured Campylobacterales bacterium
CATACATATCATGCATCTGCAGCCTGGTCTGTTTTGACTGCGATTTCAAACCGTTTTGAAACGCTTTGAGCACCGGCGAACTCAGAGACAAAACGCGGCCGGCAATGGAGGCTTCCTTTTTCAGTACAAACCACTGTTTAATAAACTCTTTGGTTTTCTGTGTGCCCATCAGCGCGTCTTCTAAGGCTTCAATGCGCTCATGCAGTTTCTGCATCAGTCCAAGCGTCTCGTCCACGGCCGCATCAAGGATTTTGTAAAACTGTGCAAAGTTGTCGTAGGCTTGAAAAGACTGGCTGCCATGATCAAAGCGGTAAATCAATCCGCCGGTAAAGACAAACGCGTAGGCCTGTCCGCCAACCCCCTCCTGTGTTTGATGCAGCAGCCGCAAAATGAGGATTTCGTATTCGCTTTCTTTGATATAGCTTGGGGGATGGTGGGGGTTTTTAATATCTTCTACATGAAAGCTGTTTAAAATCTGTTCAGGCTGCATCACAGGATATGCACCAATCCGTAGTGCCAGATCAGCGCGCTTAGCAGCCCCGCAACGGCTCCGGCGGCCAAATCATCGCCCATGACGCTGTAACCGCCCCTGCCCGCTTTGTCGATACGGCCGATAAAAGAAGGTTTTTTGATATCAAAAAAGCGAAACAGTACAAAGCTGAGCGCAATCTGATAGAGCGTACCGCCTGAAATCACCAGTGCCAGCCAGATACCGGCGGCTTCATCGATGACGATCGATTTATCATCATGAATACCGGTTTTTTTCTCATACTTGTTGATTTCACCGATACCCACGACGGTCGCAAAGATTGTGAGCATAAAAAGCGTACTGGCATCAAGATAGTGCAGTACAAGCACACCGGGAATCAGCGCCGCCGCCGTTCCCACGGTTCCGGGAGCTTTTGGAGAGAGTCCGCTGTAAAAAAAGGTTAAAAAGAGCCGCTGCATCTGCCGCCTTTGGGTTAGAATTTGTCTTATATCCGTATAGGCGTAATGATAGCAAAAGTTTTATTGAAAGAAAGTAAAGACAGAATATTCACCCCAAAAGGGGTGAAAAAAGGTGTTGCAACTTAGTCCATTGCGGGTTTTGGTGTTTCATCTGACCAAGTAGGCAGATTCGGATACGTAATTTCGGGTTTTTCACCTGTAAGAGATTTCAAGAATGTCACGATCTTGTCGGCATCTTTGTCAGAAAGTTTCATACCAAGCTGGGTAGAACTCATCTCTTTGACCGTTTCTTTCAGGCTCCAAAGCTGACCGTTGTGCAGATACGGTGCCGTTTCTTCGATATTTCTCAGCGTCGGTGTTTTGACCATACCGTTTTCATCGCCGCTGAAATCGCCGAGATGGTTATCGGAAAAAGAGTAGTCATTTACGGTTTGAATCGACTGCATTGTACCGCCAAGCCCCATACTGTTGTGGCATGCGGTGCAGCCTTTGTCCATAAATACTTTCAAGCCCTCTTTTTCTTCTTCCGTAAGCGCATCATCTTGACCGTGCAGGAATGCATCGTAATCAGAAGGGGTAATCAGCGTTCGTTCAAATACCGCGATTGTTTCGGCAATCAGTTCAAAATCGATATCAACATCAGGTCCGTACGCTTTTTTAAACTCGTCTACATAGCCGGGGATTGTGTTGATTCGCTCCTCAACAAGCTTTGGCGGTGCCGCCATTTCAGGCGCTGCCTGCATAGGTCCCTGTGCCTGATCGGCTAAGTGTGGACTTCTGCCGTCCCAGAACTGTACCTCATGCAGTACCGAGTTCCATACCGTTGGAGAGTTGAGGTGGTGGGGGTTTGGCGTCCATTTGTGACCGACTGCGGCCTGTACGCCGTCATCACCGCCTGTGGCGAGATTGTGGCAGGTATTACAGCTGATCAGGTTACTTTTTGAAAGGGAAGGATCAAAATACAGCTTTTTGCCGAGTTCAACTTTTTTATCCGTCATCGGGTTGTCGGGGTTGTCAACCAAATCCAAAATTTCTTTTTCACTTTGGGGGATCGGCTGTAATCCCGTATCCAGAGCCTGTTGTCTTAACTGCTCACTGTCAACCGTGTTTTCTCCGGCAACAGCGCTCAGCGCGGTAACCAATACCGTACTTGCTACAATACTAAGCTTTCTCATAGTACCATCCTCTTTGTTGGAATTTGCATAAGCCAAGGGCATATATAACTCATGCATATGACAATTATAATAGGTTCTAATTTAAACCATTATTAAATAGAAAAAAATTTTCCATAAATATTTTTTTCCACTCTGTTTTTACCCAACTCTTTGGCTAAAGGGTATACTTTTCCTGCCCCAGTCTGTAAAGAGCAAAGTCGTATTTGACCGGATCGTTTGGATCAAAGGTACGCAGCGCCCCGGTCAATTCCTGCACGGCTTTGCAGTCATAGCTTTTGCGTGCAAGCAGCCCCAGTTTGCGGCTGACATGAAAGGTGTGCGTATCCAGAGGCATCAAAAGCTGCTTTGGTTCTATACTCTTCCAAAGCCCCATATCCAGACAATCCTTTCGCACCATCCAGCGAAGATACATATGGTAGCGTTTCAAAGTAGAGGTGCATCTGCGCGGGTCAAAGGGTTTGCCTACCAAAAAGGTAAAACCCCGCGAGCGGCGGGGCGTGGCAGCATAGATCGCATCGATCAGCGCGGCGATGCCGCCAAGGACCGTCCCGTGCAGGCGTGTTCCCTCAGCCACGATGGTTTCAATGCTCTCAAGCTTTTGCAGCGCGCAAAAAAGCGCAATGATATCGGCGTCCTTTTGAAAACGGTAGTAGCGCCCCGCAAGTTTTCGCTCTATGCTCACTGCATCTGCGTCTAAAAGCGAAAAATCCAGGCTGGCTAAAAACTTCACGATCGCGGTAGCACTGCCGTATCCAAACAGCGCGCAAATTAAAGCGATCTTTTCATCTTTGTAAGACCTGGCCACAAGCAGCGGATCGGGACGATCAAGGCAGAGTTCGCCCGGATCGTTGCGTTTTGCAACATGGGCGTCTAAGCGTTTTTGCAGATCACGCACTTAGCGCGTCTGTCCCGCTCCGTAGAGTTTGAATTTGTACGTGGTCAAATCCTCGATCCCCATAGGACCTCTGGCGTGGAGTTTGTTGGTACTGATACCCACTTCCGCGCCAAGCCCAAACGCTGCCCCGTCGGTAAACCGGGTACTGGCGTTGAGGTAGACGCAGGCTGCGTCCACGCTGTTTAAAAATGTTTCGGCAGCTTGGCAGTTTTGGGTGATGATGGCTTCAGAATGAGACGAGCCGTATCTGTTGATATGAGCAATCGCCCCCTGTACTCCATTAACGACCCTGATAGCCAGGATATTATCCAGATACTCCGTCTCGTAATCCATTTCATCAGCTTTTAATACGTCGATGATTTGACGGGTTTTTTCGCAGCCTCTGAGTTCGGTATATTCTTTGTCAAAAGCCGTTTTTAACTGGGGCAGCATATCTCTTGCTACGGCTTCATCAACCAGCAGCGTCTCCATAGCGTTGCACACGCCGGTGCGCTGGCACTTGGCATTGACCGAGATGGCGATGGCGTCTTTGGTATCGGCGTCTTTGTCTATGTAGGTATGGCACAATCCTTTGTCATGTTTAACCACGGGTACGGTTGCGTTTTCATTGACAAATTGTATCAGCCGCTCACCGCCTCGCGGGATGATAAGATCGACGTAGTTATCCATCTTGACCAGTTTTGCCACCCCTTCACGGCTGGCATCTGGCAGCAGGGAAATAACCTCTTTTGGCAAACCGTTTTTTTCCAAAACCTTCTGCAGCACCCTGGCGATGATCTCATTGGAATGCACCGCTTCTTTACCCCCTTTTAAAATCGCCACGTTGCCGCTTTTAAAACAGAGCGCGGCCGCATCGCTGGTGACGTTGGGACGGGATTCGTAAATAATTCCGATCACGCCGATGGGCACGGCTACCTTTTGCAGCGTGATACCGCTGTCAAGGTTCCAACCGTCTTTGATACGCCCCACGGGGTCTTTGAGCGCGGCGATTTCACGCAGAGACTGTGCCATCGCTTCTACCCTGCCTTGATCAAGAAAAAGCCGGTCAACCAAAGCGTCGCTGAGATTGTCTCTTTTGGCGTTGTCCATATCGATTTTATTTTGGGTTTGGATGATTTCACTGTTAGCTTCCAGCGCATTTGCCATCTGGTTTAGCAGATCACGCTTTTGGCTGTCGCCCATATTAGCCATCATCGTCGTGGCGCCTTTGGCCGCTTGTAAAAACTCTTGCATTGTACACCCTTTTTTAGCTGCCATTATACCCAATATGCTATAATCTGCAAAAAAGAGGTGGCCTTGGATTACGATAGAAAACTCAACTCCCATCTGCAAAAAATCAGGTTAGACAACCTGCCTAGCAACGTGCAGCAGGCATTGATACGGTTTGCCAAAAAGCACCTGCTAAGCTTTCAAAACCTGCGCCAATGCGTCACCATCGTAACCGATCTGCTGCAGTGGGATGAGTTTGACATTGATCTGGATGCCCATGATCTTAACAGCTTAAAACAGTATTACCGGCAAAAAAAGCAGGAACCAAACCGCTACGGCACACCTTTTGCCGTCGATACGCCAAAGATCCGGCTGCTTGAAAAAAACGATGAGAGCGTGGGCTTTGGCCGCTGTCCGGTGGCTTCGCCGGGTACGCGCTGCTGTAATCTGCTGACTTTAGACAGTGTGGAAAGCTGCGGGTTTGACTGCAGTTACTGCTCGATCCAGTCGTTTTACAATCAAAACAGCGTTACCTTTCACGTCAACTTGGAACAAAAACTGCAAAAGCTGCAGCTTGATCCAAACCAGATGTATCATATCGGTACGGGCCAGTCGTCTGATTCGCTGATGTGGGGCGATAAATACGGCAATTTGCGTGCGCTCAATGATTTTGCCGCTAAAA
This sequence comes from uncultured Campylobacterales bacterium, assembly GCA_964442515.1. Classification (GTDB taxonomy): domain Bacteria; phylum Campylobacterota; class Campylobacteria; order Campylobacterales; family Sulfurovaceae; genus TCS-49. The sequence goes on from CAYUAC010000105.1 coordinate 4,910, forward strand.
ATCCAAATGTTATTTTGGAGTACAAGACCAAATCGGACAATATCGGCTTTTTTATGAAAAACAGGATCGCTCATAATTCGATCGTAACCTTTTCATTAAACCCCCAAACAATCATTGATAATGAAGAACACTTCACCGCTTCGCTGGAAGCGCGTATCAACGCAGCGCGCAAACTCAGCGACAAAGGCATCCTGGTGGGCTTTCATTTTCACCCCATTATCGAATATGAGGGGTGGCAACAAGCTTACGGCGCTATCGCGCGCAAGCTTGTCAACACGTTTGACCCTAACATGGTTGCTTTGATCTCTCTTGGAACGCTGACCTTTATCAAACCCGTACTCAAACAGATCAGGGCCAGAAAATTTAAAACAAAGATTTTGCAAATGCCCATGAGTGAGGCAAACGGCAAGCTCAGCTACCCAAGAGAAACAAAACTGCAGCTGTTTCAAACGGTGTATAACGCCTTTGCCCCCTGGCATGAAAAAGTGTTTTTTTACCTGTGCATGGAAGACCACACCCTGTGGGAACCGGTATTTGGCAGAAATTATCCGACCAACGAAACCTTTGAGATGGATATGAAACTGGCGTATAAGAAAAAAATCGACGCATTGAGGCAGCAGTAATGGATGCGCAGCTGCAGGAACTGGTACGCTACACCCGGGAACTTTCGCTGCTTTTTGTCGAAGACGACGCCCAGACCGCAGAAGCGATGCAGGATCTTTTCGAAAACTTTTTTACCGTGATTCACTACGCTCCAAACGGCGCCAAAGCGTGGGACATTTATCAAAACAGCGATATCGATCTTGTTTTTACCGATATCAATATGCCGGTGATGAACGGGATCGAACTGATCAAGAAAATCCGCGCAAAAAGTCCACAGCTGCCGGTGATGGTGTTTTCAGCCTACAGCGATAATCAGTTTCTGCTTGAAGCGATCAAACTGGGTGTGGACGGCTACATCGTCAAGCCCATCGACCTGGACCAGTTCATGCAGGCACTGCACAAGATCGTGCGCAAATACCGCATCGAACAAAAAGAGCGCGAAACGGCCAGGCTTTACAAGCGCATCGGCGAATCGATCGATTTTGCCTCCCTTATCCAGCGCTCACTGCTGCCCTCGCAGCAAAGGATGCAGGAAGGTTTTGCAGACGCTTTTGCCATCTGGCAGCCCAGAGACGGTGTGGGCGGGGATTTTTACTTTTTTTCCAGGCTCAAAAAGCAGCGCTATATCGTGATGATGATCGATTGTACCGGCCACGGCGTCCACGGAGCGTTTTTGACCATGATCGTGGAGATGCTGTATCGCCAGATGCTTGCAAAGATCAAAGACAAAGCCTTTGACAAGCTCAGCCCCGCCAGGTTGCTGCACAAACTCAATAAACAGCTTCGCACGATCATGCACAAAGAGGTGGAACAACCCCTGGAGGGCAAAGGCTTTGACGGACAGGTCGCGCTGATTTGCAAACAGGAACAAATCATTAAATTCGCAGGTGCCAAAAACCCGCTTTTTTACACACAAGAGTGCAGCGTCCACAGGCTGGAAGCAGACAACCATTCGGTGGGATACGGTATACACGGCAAAGCCTTTGCCAGCACCGACAGAACCCTGCACTATACACCGGGAACGGCTTTGTATTTTGTCACCGACGGCTTTTGGGAACAGATCGGAGGCAAAAAAGGGCTGCCCTTTGGCAAAAAGCGCTTTGAGACGATGCTGCAGACCCACTGCGACAAAAACATGCAGACGCAGCGGTCGATCTTTTTAGAAACGTTTAACGCATACAGGAAAGAAGCCGATATGCCCGTAGTCGACGATATGGCTTTTATCGGCCTGAAGCTGTAACACAAAGGAAACGGCGTGCGTATTGAAAAGATGATCAAAATACTCAATGAAGAAAAAATTATTTTCTCCTACAGCGGCGTTATATCACAAAACGTACTGATACGCCTTGCCGATGTGGCCAAAAACGATATCTCCCTGCTGCTGCAAAACGCAACCGCGGCCAACAGGATTTATGAGATCATTATTGAAATGTGCCATAATATCTTGTTTTATTCCAGCGACAGCCGTCTACTGGATAATCAAACCTACGAAAGTCAGGGGGCGTGCATTATCAGTAAAGATGACCAAAGTTTTTGCATTACCGCTGCCAATACCATCGATACAAGACAAAAAGAAAAAATTAAAGATAAAATCGATACAATCAA
>CAYUAC010000106.1:0-425 GCA_964442515.1 uncultured Campylobacterales bacterium
ATCGATAAAGTTTGCCGTTTCCTCTTTTTCCAGACCCAGTTCGTCCGCCAGCGTATCAAGTTCCACTTCGCTGCTGTCATCCTTGTCGTCGATGTACTGGGGTACGCTTTGGCCCCCGGACTGCTCAGGTTCTAGCTGTTCTGGCGGGCTGATCTGCATCTGTTCATCATCCAGGCCAAGGTCCATCAACTCTTCCTGTTCATCTTGCTCACCTTGCTCTTGCGGGCTTTCTTGCGCGGATGGTTCTTCTGTATCGGATGTATCTTTTGTTTCAGGGGTCAGATCAAGGTTGTACAACTCTTCATCATCGTCCTGATCGTCCTGTTTTTCCTGCTGTGCTGTTTCCTCCTGAGGTTCTGGACTCTCTTGGGGCTTCTCGTCCTCGTTGAGATTCAGCAACTCCATCAGTTCATCATCTTCGCTTT
>CAYUAC010000106.1:435-7055 GCA_964442515.1 uncultured Campylobacterales bacterium
CTTTTCTGGCCGCCTGTTTCTTCACTCTGGGGCTGAGTGTCTTGCGCTGGGGTATCGGTCTGTTCCTCATCCCGGCTTTCATCGCCAAAATCCAAATCCAGTTCATACTCATCATCTGTGTCTTCCTGCTTATCTGCGGGTTGACTCTCTTTGTCCTGCGTGTCTGTATCCTCATCCCCGTCTTGTTCATTCAGGTTGAGCAACTCCATGAGTTCCTCGTCGTCGCTGTCGCTGCTTTGGCCGGGTTCCTGCTTTGGCCGGGGGTCCTCTTCGGGTTCGCCGCTACTGTCGTGTACGGGGACAGCGCCGTGTTCGTCTTCCTCATCCTTTTCCTCTGCGCCGCCCTCAGGCAAAGCACCGAACTCCAGGGCTATAAGCTGCATATCCGTTTCGGTCATGATCGGTATCTGCGTAATGGCAACGGTTTTTTGTTCCCCGTCTACCTCACACAACACCCTGTTGTTTTCAAAAACCTCGTTGAAGATAAAATCGATCCAGGCTAGATCACCGTGGTTGGAAATATATCCGGGTTTCTGGATAAACAGCGAGGCGATATCCCTGCCGCTTTTAAAAAAGTCAAAAGCACTGTCAATTCCCAGATCGAGTAAATCCTCATCGTTGCTGCATACGATCAATTTGGCGTTTTTATCAAAGATTAACATCTATTTTTCCTTTTCTTTCATCTTTTTATATACTTCTTCTGCTTTTTCCACATCCACCCGGGGCGGAATCTTGCGTGCGGCGATAAAACCGGTGATATTGGATTCTTTATCAAAAATGGGCTTGATAAACTGGTGGACCCAGTAGTAGCGGCCGTCCTTGCGCAGGTTTTTGACCAGTCCGGACCACTCCTTTCCGGCTTTTATCGTCGTCCACATATCGCGAAATACCTCTTTTGGCATATCGGGATGGCGCAAAACATTATGGGGCTTGCCGATCAGTTCTTTCTTGTCGTATCCGGAGATGATGGCAAGTTTTCTGTTGGCGTAGGTGATTTTTCCCTTTGTATCGGTTTCACTGACGATAATAGTGTGATCAAAGGTGTATTCTTCATCAATAGGTTCGGGTCTTCTCATACGCTACCTCTGTCAAGATTTAGTGGCATTTTTTTGATTATACCGTAAAATTAATAAGTTTAATAAATTTTTGATTAATAATTACTCAATTTTTATAAAATTTGTGTACCTTTTGGGCATCTGCGGGGGAAAGAACCTCCTCAAGCTGTTTTTTCGAAGCGGTTTTGATCATTTCGAAACTGCCGAAATACTGCAGCATTTTCTTGACCTTGGCTTCACCGATACCGTGGATTTGCAGCATGGATATCTTTTTATCCTCTTTGCGCTTGGCGTTTTGGTGAAACGTGATCGCAAAACGGTGGGCTTCATCCCTGAGGCGCTGCAAAAGCTGCAGCCGTTTGTCGGTAGGCGGCAGCCTGATCGCTTCGCTGTCGGTGTAGAGGATGTCATTGGCGCTGCCTTTGGCCCGCCTGGCTTTGGCATCGACCTTTTCTTTGGCGATACCGATCACATCGAGGTTGACCCCGATTTGTCGCAGCAGGGATTTGGCCAGTTTGACCAGCGTATCGCCGCCGTCAAGCACCCAAAGGTCACCGGCCGGGATTTCGTCAAACCGGCTGATGCGCCGCTGCAGCATCTCCTCCATCTGGTGGTATTCATCCTTTGCCTGCAGGTGGTAGCGCTTATAAGAGGTCTTGTCAAAACCGCCGTTTTCATACACGATCTGGGCGCCTACCGGGGCGCTGCCGCCCATGTGCGAATTGTCAAAGGCTTCGATACGGCAGGGGGTGCGCTGCAGGTCAAACAGTTCCCTGATACCGGCAAGAGCCTGCTGTTTTTGGGGCTTGTCTTTTTTCAGCAGTTCTCTTGCGTTGGTCGCAGCCATCTGCGCCAGCTTTTTTTTACCGCCTTTCTGGGGATAGATCACCGGAATCTTTTTGCCAAAACGCCCGTGCAGAAATTGCTGCAGATCGGTTTTGCCGATATCGGCGGCGATAATGACTTCACTGCCCATGACCGCCACGTCTTTGCTGTAGTATTGAATAAGGGCCTGTCTGTAGGCCTGTTCCTTTTCAAAATTCTCGCCGTGATTGAAATAACTGTATGAACTGGAAACGATCTTGCCCTCGCGCATAAAGATCTTGACCACCACACCTCTCTGGCTGTCCGCGTCAACGGCGAAGATGTCGTAATCGACGGGTTTTGCCATATCGATACCGCTTTTGACCGAACTGATCGTTTCGATCCTGCCAAGACGTTCGCGCATGGTGATCGCTTCTTCAAAACGTTCGTTTTCGGCCAGGTACTGCATCCGCTGCTGCAGTCTTTCAAGCAGCAGTGAGGGTTTTTTGATATGTTTGATCGCTTCATCAACGATGGCGGCATATTCGCTTTGCGTGATTTTTCCCTCGCAGGGGGCGTGGCATTTTCCCATCTGGTAAAACAGGCAGGCTTTGCCTCCTTTGATGCAGCTTTTTTTCTGAACCAGCGCGAAGTTTTCATATACCGTATCCAAGATATCCCTGGCTCCGCTTGGAAAGGGACCGAAATATGCCGTTTTCCTGCCGCTGATCACTTTTCGCGTAATCTGGGGTCTGGGAAAGGCTTCGTTGTAATCAATAAAGATATAGGGGTAGGTTTTATCATCTCGAAGCAGGATGTTGTATTTTGGTTTCAGCTGCTTAATCAGCGAATTTTCCAGAATCAGCGCGTCTTCTTCGCTGTCTACGACGATATAATCCAGCCTTGCCACTTCCGTAAGCATCTTGTAGATCCTGGGGCCGCTGCCAGGATCGGGCCGCAGTGTCGGCGTAAAACGAAAGTAGCTTTTGACGCGGTTTCTGAGTACCTTGGCTTTGCCCACGTACAGCAGCCGGTCATGCGCGTCAAAATACTGGTACACCCCCGGGGCGGCGGGCAGGTTTTGCAGCGATTGTTTCAAACTCACGGGTTTTCATCCTTGGCGACGATGATATTTCGTATTTTTTCAAACCGGGCGGCCAACTCTTCATCGCTTGCTCTGTTTTCAAACTCCCCTTTGGCGTGTTCTTTGTAATGCGGCTGGGTATCGGGGTCTTTTCGCGGTGTTTTTTGGTGGATGACAAAGGTTTTGATCTTTTCAAATTTGATTATTTTACACTCCGGGGCGCTTTTTTGCAGCATAGTTAATATGCTTTTTAACAAATTATCCTTATAATATAGTTCCATTTTGATACCCGGATGGGTGATGGCGATAAAAAGAATATCGTTTCTGATATAGCAAAAAGCGACAAAACGCGCAAGCCTTTGGGGCAGTGCGTAATCGATCAGGCTCCGCAGACAGCGGGCTTTGGCAACATTTTTAAAGGCAGGTTTATTAATCAGATGAGAAATTATAGATTCGGCGTTTTTCATGCGCTTATTATAGCATCATTTGCGCTTATGTTCGTATTAAGCGGATGCGGATATAAAACCGATCCGGTCCACGTTCCAGACAGTAAACAAGAACAAAGGAGCCGCTAGTGCTGCAAAATTACGACGTTATCATCATCGGCAACGGCATCGCGGGGCTGTATGCCAGTATGAATCTTCCCCCGCAGATGAAAGTGCTCAATATCTGCAAAGATTTTGCCTGGGAGTGCAATACGTTTTACGCCCAGGGCGGCATCACCACCGCCAGGGATGAAAAAGATATCGGTCTGCACAGCAGGGATACGCTGGAAGCGGGCTCTTTTGCCAATGACAAGGCGGCGGTGGAGATGATGAGCAAGGAAAGCTTGAGCGTGATCGATGATTTGATCCGGCGCGGATTTATGTTTGACCAGCAGGAGGGCAAACTGCAATACACCAAAGAAGCCGCGCACTCCATCGCGCGTATTTTGCACGTGGGTGACGCGACGGGGCGGTATATGCATGATTTTATGATGGAACAAAACAACCATTTTCTGCTCAAAAATTCGCTGGTGTACGATCTGCTGATTGAAGAGGGCAAGTGTTTTGGCGTCAAGGTGATGATTGAGTACAAACCCTACATCCTCAAAGCAAAAAAGGTTGTTATCGCAAGCGGGGGCGTGGGATCACTGTATGAGTACCATACCAACGCCAAATCCATCAGCGGCGATATCCAGGGTATCTGTTATGAAAAGGGGATCGAACTGGAAAATATGCACTATCTGCAGTTTCATCCCACCGTCTTTACCAAGATCCCCTGGGCCAGGAAAATGCTTTTGACCGAAGCGCTTCGCGGCGAGGGGGCCACCATCGTCGATGAGGACGGTAAGCGCTTTGTAAGCGATTACGACAAGCGGGGCGAACTGGCTTCCAGAGACGTCGTCAGCCACGCGATTTTTGATTACAAAAAGCGCACGTCCAAAGAGGTGTATCTGGATTTGAGCAATTTCAGCGACAGTTATTTTAAAAAGCGCTTTCCAAACATACACAAATCCTTCCGAGACGTGGGATTAAAACCTCCACGTGACCGTATCCCGATCTCTCCGGCGTTTCACTATGCCATCGGCGGGATCAAAACAGACACCCGCGGCAGGGTGCTTGATATCAAAAACCTCTATGCCATCGGCGAATGTGCCAGCAGCGGGGTCCACGGGGCCAACAGGCTGGCGAGCAATTCGCTGTTAGAAGGTCTGGTCTTTGGCAAAAAGGCGGCCGAGGATATTATGGGATCGAGTTTTGATCTGGACTTTTACACGTTTGACGAGGATGATAAAACTATTTTACATCAAAAAGATGATAAAATGATAAAACGAAAACTCAGACGCGTCATGTGGGAACACGTGGGTATCGTGCGAAGCCGCGAGGGGTTGATGAAAGCCAAACGCTTTGTGTATGAACAGCGCAACGTCGGGCGGCTTTTGCAGCTTCGGCTCAACACCGCCAAAGCGATCATCGAAAACGGCCTGCACGCGCCCAGATCAATCGGATCTCACAGACTTATAGAGAAATAACCAATTAAGGGAATATATGGATAAAGAAGGTATTGTAGTTTTAGATTTCGGCAGCCAGTATACGCAGTTGATTGCAAGAAAACTCAGGGAAGAAAATATTTACTGCGAAATCGTCCCCTTTAGCGAAAGCATCGAGGATATCAAAGCCAAGGAACCCAAGGGGTTGATTTTAAGCGGCGGTCCCGCTTCGGTGTACGCCAAAGACGCGTACCATCCCGATCCGGCCATTTACGATCTGGGCCTGCCCGTTATGGGTATCTGCTACGGGATGCAGCTGATCAGCCAGCATTTCGGCGGTGAAGTACTGGCGGCCAATCACCACGAGTACGGCAAGGCCGATCTGAACTTTGTGGGCAGCCACAAGATATTTGAAGGAAGCACCGACGGCCAGATCGTATGGATGAGCCACGGCGACAGGGTTGAAAAGATGCCGGAGCGTTTTGTCAAGATCGCGACCAGTTCCAACTCCCCTTACGCGGCTATCGCGCATGAGAGTAAACATATCTACGCGTTTCAGTTCCACCCGGAAGTGTACCATTCAAAAGAGGGCGTCAAACTGCTCAAAAACTTCGCCAAAAAGATTTGCGGGTGTGACGGCAACTGGAATATGGGCGGCTTTGCCAAGGAGCAGATCGCATCCATCCGTGAAAAAGTGGGGGATAAAAAGGTGCTTTGCGGCGTCAGCGGCGGTGTGGACAGCGCCGTGGTTGCCGCGCTGCTTGCCGAAGCGATCGGCGATCAGCTGGTGCCCATATTTGTGGATAACGGACTGCTAAGAGCCAATGAGCGCGAACAGGTTGAAGCGATGTTTAAAACCCGCCTCGGGGTAGACTTGATCACTGTTGACGCAAGCGAAACCTTTTTAGACAAGCTCCAAGGTGTTACCGATCCGGAGAAAAAAAGAAAGATTATCGGCGAAACCTTCATCGAAGTCTTTGACAGCGAAGCCAAAAAACATGAGGGGATCGAGTTTTTGGCTCAGGGAACGCTGTATACCGACGTGATCGAATCGGTTTCAGTCAAAGGCCCTTCCAAAACGATCAAATCCCACCACAACGTCGGCGGACTGCCCGATTGGATGCAGTTTGAACTGATCGAGCCCCTGCGCGAAATCTTTAAAGACGAGGTGCGCAAGCTGGGGCTGGAATTGGGACTGCCTCCGCATATGATCGGCCGCCATCCCTTTCCCGGACCCGGTCTTGGCATACGCATCATGGGAGAAGTCACCAAGCCCGATCTGCAGATGCTTCGAAAAGCGGACGTAATCATGCTGGAAGAGCTGCACGCAAGCGGCTATTACGACAAGACATGGCAAGCTTTTACCGTGCTTTTAAACGTGCAAAGCGTGGGTGTTATGGGGGATAACAGAACCTATGACAACACCGTCTGCGTGCGGGTGGTGGAAGCAACCGACGGCATGACGGCAACCTTTGCCCATCTGCCCCACGACGTGCTGGAAAATATCAGCCGCCGTATCATCAACGAAGTCGACGGTATCAACCGGGTCGTGTATGATATCAGCTCCAAACCCCCCGCGACGATCGAGTGGGAGTAGGGCGATACTGTACCTGCTTTCAAAAACGAAAAGTGAGTGTGAGGAGGTTTGTCACCTTCCCGTAATACAAACCCGCTACTATAGTACCGACGTTGATCCGGGCGGGTT
>CAYUAC010000107.1:0-6990 GCA_964442515.1 uncultured Campylobacterales bacterium
ATTTTATCTTTGACAGTTTTGGGTAATAGCTTTGCCTGTACGTGCCGTAACGCACGCCTGTTTGCTTTCTAAGTGCCGTGATCCAATCTTGCAGCGTGCCAAAAGGACAGGCATATCCGCACCACGCCTTGTTTAAAAAGATAAACCAGATCAAAAATACTGTCAATCCCGTCAGTACACTGACAGCGGCGGCCCCAAGCAGCACTTGCGCGGGCATACCCAGCTGGTGTTGCAAAGGCATCAAGTAACAAGCCCCCGGTGTTCCTTCGTTATACGGACATGCAAAAACCGCAAGACTGGAACCCAGATCAATAGCTAAATACCCGCCGTAGACAAAGAGGATAAACGTGCTCAGCTGAATCCAGAACCGAAACCGTGAAAGGTTGATATTGTTGATCTTTTTTTGTATGTTACGCATCAAAATCCACCTCTTTATAGGGTTTTGATCTGTTTTTTCGAAAGCGGTACACGATAAATCCGCCAATAAACATAACGATCAGGATCACACCAAGCCCATAGGCGTAGGAGAGGTAATCTCTATCGTTTGGGTAAAAATTCAGCGGATAGGTTAAGACGTATTTCCTGCCGTTTTCATTATGCGTAAGCGTTAGTAAAATTTCCTGCTTATAGCGTTTGTCAAACTTACTCCACTTTGGAAAATAGTCCCGAATGATCGTAAACTTGGCTGATCCTTTTTCATCGGTTGTGATCTCTTTTGTCCAGCCTGAACTTGTTTGCACCTTAATTTTTGCATCTGCCAAGGGTTTGCCCTCAAACAATGCTTGAAACTTCAGGGTATCGCCCATTTGATGGCGGTAAAAAAAGCTATCTTCTCTCGGCGCTTTTTGGCGGATCAGATCAAGGGGGATGTTTTTATCCTCCTTTTCAAAACGCACCTGCTTTGTGTACCGATCATCACTGCCGTGTTTGCCGTGAAGGTATTCTAATTTTGCCACGTTGACTGACGCGGGCGACTCTCTGATCGCGTAGAGGTAATAATAACCGTTGTTTGGTATTTCAAATTCGCTGGATTTTAATTCTTGCACCCGGTCTTTAAAGTTATACAGCAAAAACTCGGTTTCACCCCGGTAGAGGCTTTTATCGTTTAAATCGCTTCCATACGCCAGCCAGACCTCTTTGGTGGCAACCCCTTTGCCCGGTCTGCCGCCGCCGTGGCTGTGCCCTGCGTGCGCAGAAGGTTTTGCCGCGGGGTTGGTTAGAGAAAAGTAAAAGGTTGCGTCCACGTCAGCGGATGCAGCGGCGGCAGGCCGGGTAAAGTCTTTGAGCGCGGACGTTAACGCCGTGTCAAAGTCCGCGATTTCTCCGCCGTAGCGTTTGGCAAAGGCCAGGGCTTCCTGTTTGCCTGAAAAAGCGTATTTGCTTGTCGGACTCATTGTGCCGGGCTTTTTGCTGCCTACAACGTAAAAAGCTTTTTGAATATCGATAAATTGCAGCGTATCAACGGTAACGACTTTGATATCATCAAGCTTTTTCCTGTTGAGTTTGAGATCTTTGGCCAGACAGTGGAGGGAACAATACTGCTTTGCCCTGCCCTCATGCAGGGCGCTGTGGTTGGTTTTGTAAAATTTTGGCAGGTTCATCCCACACAGGGTGCAGCTGTGTTTTTCTCTGCCCTTTTGGATCATAACGGCTTTATCCTTTTGCACGCTTTGAAACATTTGCCCGCCGTGGTGGCCGTGGCCGCTGCTTTGCTGCGCTCCGTATGTGGCAAAGACATACCCGGTATAAACGTTAAGTCCCAGATAAAACAGGATCGCAAACGAGGCAAAAAAGTATGCAAACGTTTTTCTAAGCTTTGAAGCTTTTATCAGTTTCATGCGCTTTTGCAGCAGCAACAACGCCCACGCTATACCGATCCACTTCAAAAGCCCGAAATAGTGCAGCCACGCATCCCCTCTGCCGGCAAGCGAGTCGACGTCTGCGTCAAAACCAAAACCGTAGGCAAAGCCTTCGATTATGGTTTCATACGTCCTGATAAAAAACATTTCCAGCGTATGGCCCAGAGAGGCAAAGATAAACAGCGGTACAAAAGCCACCCCCAGGGTCGTAAAAACGCTTTTATACTCTTTTTGCAGTATCTTTGAAGCGATAAAAAGCCCGACCAGGGAAACCGTGACGGTAAAAAGCAGCGCGTACAAAAAGGCAAAGCCCTCAGCGTACTCCTGCATCCCCAGCGCTTTTGCGGTGGTGTTCCAGATAAAGCTGTCTGCAACGGCGCTTCTGTTTAACCCGTGGGCAAACCCCATAGAAACGGGAATAGAAGCCAGGATTAAAATATAGGTCCACACTTCCGCGCCCAAAATCTTGAGTTTGGCTCCAAGCTGCTGCGCGGGTTTGGTAAGGGTAAACTTTACCGCTTCACACGAGTGGGCACACTCCATGCACAGCGTGCAGTCTTCGGTTTGGTTTTTTTTGGCAAAGGTAAAGGGTTTGAGGTTATAGGGGCATGCTTTCGCGCAATCAAAACTTTTACACTCTTTACAGGTATCGCTGTAGGTTTCAAGTTTGGTAAAAGAAAGCTTGTCATACGCCCTTGTCAGCGTGCCGATGGGGCAGATGAATTTGCAGTAGCTCATATCTTTATACAGATAATACAGCACAAACGCAAGCGCGGTAACGGCCGTAAACATCAGCGCGGTATAAAAAGGGCTTTTCCAAAACCCGTCAAAGGTATAATACATGCCCCACCAGCCAATCACCAGCAGCGCGATGCCGATATACCTGTTTTGCATCCATAGCGGCATCGTTTTTTGCAAGCCTGCTTTGGTGATATATTTGCCCAAAAAGCCGTGGGGGCAGATACCGCAGAAGATACGCCCGAATGTCGGCAGGGTAACGACCATAAAAAGCGACCAGAATACGCCCCAGAACACCGCGCCGGTGAAGATGTTTTCCTCCCCCGGATGAGCAAAACCAAAATACAGCGCGTAAAAAAAGAGCGCCGCTACAGCTGTGCGAAGAAAGAATAAAAACTTTTTATTTTTAAATAAAAAGCCAAGAACAGGCTTGCCGAAGATATCGTTTTTATCTCTTTGGATATGTTTTACCATTGAAAACCCTTATAATGTAACTGTTTGGTTCATAATCAAAAAACCAAGGATTATTAAAAGCGCTGCCGCCGCTGTTTGAACATGCCCGGCGTATTTTTGAAACTCTTTTAATAAGCCTTGTATGAGCGTGGAAAGAAAAAACGCGTAAAACAGGAATGAAAACGCAACCGCTCCTATGCCAAAAGACAGGCCAAGCCCCGCGGCACTGAAGTAGCTGTTTGACCCGGCACTGAGCGTAATAAGACTTAGCAGCGGCAGACAGGGATTAAGCGCCATTAAAAGGCCGATCAAAAAGACGTTTTTATCCTCAAGTTTTATTTTGGTGCCCTTACAACGCTTTTGTTTGCCAAAATCTTGTTTCAGCATCAAAAGCCCTAAAAAAACTGTAGCGCTTCCAAGAAAGAATGAAATAAAGCTGTTGTTTTGAACAAAATTTTTCACAAGGGCACCAAAATAAAACGCCGACAGCGCAAGCAGGGTATACGAAACCACCCTTCCCGCACTGAACGCAAACACCGTCTTAACCGCGCCAAGGCCCGTATTGGACCGGGTTAAAATCAGTATTAAAAACGGCATGCAGCTGAGCATACACGCGGTCGTGCCGTAACTCAGACCCACCAAAAACAAAGAAAACGCCGTTGGTTCCATTTTTAGAATTTATATCTGATACCGGCGTAATAAGAAGCCGGCGAACCGACCCGAATGGTAGCTTCATCCATTGTATCGCCATAACTGACTGTTGCAAATTGGTAATAATCTTCATCAAGAAGATTGTCGACTTTTGCAAAAACCTCCAACGAATCATTAAATGCATAATTGGCTCTGAGATTGACAATTTCATAACCGTCTTGCTTATACTCATTGGCTTCATCTGCATAATAGCTGCCTTTGATAAGCAGTTCCGGAGATATTGTCAAATTGGGTATTGGTGAGTAATCAATAATAAAATCAACGGTATGTTTGGAGGTTCTTGGAACATAATTACCGTCTAATTTAATCTCATCTTCTCCTTTGGGATTGATTGAGTAAGAATCAAACTTGGCTTGAAGGTAGGTATAAGCAAGGTTAAAAGAAAGAACGCTGTTGACCTTGCTTTGCAGTGCCAGTTCATATCCCCTGCTTTGAATATCTCCCAGATTATCTACTACTTTATCTTCATCATCATCGACTGAAAACATATAGGTACCGGCTCTTCTACCCAGATAATCCTTCCTGTCAAGCTGGTAAATTGAGGTATCGTACGTAATCTGACCAAAATCACCCCGCAAACCCAACTCATAATTATATGTTTTTTCAGGATCAAGGTCAGTTGGGACATCAAGGCTTGGATCGTCATTTAACAGTTCTTTATTGCTGCTTATATCTTCCGCGTCCGGAGTTCGAAAACCGCTTGAAACACTGGAGTAGAGAATATAGCTTTCATCAAATTTATAATTCAACCCGGCTCTGTATGAATCGGTATTATAGGAAGGGTCGACATTGAGACTGTTATCAAGCCTGTTTGTATAATCGTATTTAATAACATCTTTTCTATAATTAAGCGTCGTAGTTAATTTTGATGTAATTTGGTTTCGTAACTCTAAATACAAAGCATTGATATCTTCATCTATTTCAGAATCACCGGTTATATCTCCTTTGGTATAATTTACCGCATCAGCTCCCCATCCGTCTGAAAAATCCTGATTTGCTTTGGCCAAATAATCCTGTGAATTTCTTTCTACGCTCACACCACCCATTACGGCAAAACGTTCAAACTTTTTTCGGTATTCAGCTTTAAGCGTATTTTGAATCCATTCTTCATCTTTTATTTGATTATGTCCTGTTTCATCGTCATCTCGGTCGGTAAGGTTGGTTTTATCATCCTCATAGCGTGAAAAATTCAACATAATATTGGAATCAGGGTCAATATCACGGGAGTACGTAATAAAAGTTTTGGTTAAAGTGGTATCGTAATACCCCGAGTAAGAAACCTGTGATTTGCTTTCGGGATCATTTTCTGCCATATCAACACCGGATACACTGGTTCCATCTCCCGTTTCACGTTCAGTATAATCTACTCCAAAAGTAATATCACTGTAATCGGTCAAATAATACTGGTATTTGCCATTGATGGACTTGTGTTCTAAGTAAGCATCATCCCAGTAGCCGTCAGTCTCTCGATAACTTGCCTGCAGCTGTAAAGCCGAATTTTCAAACCCCTGATTAGTGCTTGCCAAAACTCTTTTGCTGCCAAAGCTACCGATTTCACTTTCCACTTTAGAACTGCTGACACCTTTGGCTCTTTTGGTCGTGATGACAACCGCCCCGGCAATAGCGTCATTGCCGTACAGATAACTTGCGCTGCCTTTGATCACTTTGATCGTTTCGATATTATCCAAATCAAGATTTATTTTTCCCGTTGTCTCCTGAACCGGCACACCGTCAATGACTACGGCCACACCGGGTTTTTCACCCATATACCTCTGATTGTCTACACCACGGATATGAATTTTAACCCTGTCGTTGCCGACATTTGAGGTTGTCATCCCCGGAATGGTATTTAACACGTCTTCAACATTTGTAGGATTCATCTTTTCAACATCTTCACTGTCAATATAAAATGTGTTGGATACGGCATCTTTTTTATTCTCAAACGTATCATCAATCGTCGAAGATTCCACGCTGATGGTTCCCAAATCCTGCGCGTGTAACTGTGAAGCTATGAGCAGCGGCGCTAAAGCGAAACTGATCGGTATAAGTGGTCTCATTCTCTCTCCTTGCTTTAAATATTGCAGCATTATTGCAACAATCTGTTAAGCAAGTGTTAACTCTTTGTTAAAAATTGATTTATTTCAAGATAGTTCAATACAAAAACATCTATTTTTGCTAAAATTCCGCCACGATTTCAAAAAACACAGGAGACTCCGTGAAAATAGCCTCTACCGGTATCTTTAAAGGCACCAGCCGCAAAATGTCGCTTATGAGCCTGTTTGTGATCTTGTTCAGTGTTTTTCTTACGGGCTACTTTCCGGATAAAAGCGCTGCGTCCCTGCAGTCCTTTCGCGATTTTTTGACCCCGTTTTTAGAGTGGTATTACGTGATCTTAGTCGCGTTTTTACTCTTTTTTATGATCTGGCTTGGCATGGGGCGCTACCGCAATATCCGCCTGGGCGGCGATTTGGAACAGCCCGAGTTTACCTTTTTCTCCTGGGTTTCGATGCTTTTTGCCGCGGGTACGGGCGTGGGTATCCTCTTTTGGTCGGTGGCCCAGCCCATCATGCAGTTTGAAGCCAATCCGTTCACCGGCGGGGATATGGACCCCGAAGCGGCTATTGTGGGGATGAGTCTGAGCTTTTTTCACTGGGGGCTTAACGGCTGGGCGATCTTTTCTTTTATCGCTATTACCATGGCTTATTTTGCCTACCGCCACAATTACCCCCTTACCATCCGCTCGGCGCTGTATCCCATTCTGGGCCGCCACGCCGACAGCCTCCTTGGCGACGTGATCGACGTACTGGCGGTTTTTGGCACCGTTTTTGGCATCGCGACCACCCTTGGCCTTGGCGTGCAGCAGATGAATGCGGGGCTGGAGTATGTCGCGGGCATCGCCGGGTCGCAGAGCTTTCAGCTGACGGTAATGGCCGGCATCATGCTCATAGCCACGGCGTCAGTGATGAGCGGAGTCCACAAAGGGGTAAAACTGCTTTCAGAAGCCAACTTTTGGCTCAGTATCGTTGCGCTGAGTTTCCTGCTGCTTTTTGGCCCCACCCAGTATCTCATCGGCGTGACGGTTGAATCCACGGGGTATTACATCCAAAACATTTTTCGCCTGACCTTTCATACCAACGTCACCCACGACAGCAACTGGCAGGCGGTGTGGACGGTGTTTTTCTGGGGCTGGTGGATCGCGTGGTCGCCGTTTGTGGGCATGTTTATCGCC
>CAYUAC010000108.1:0-6611 GCA_964442515.1 uncultured Campylobacterales bacterium
ATCTGTTTAAAAAACATCTTGGAAGCGATATTTTTAAAGCCCATATCGGCGGGGATGATTTTTTTGCCGGATTTGAGGGGATGGAATATGAACAGGTCTTTTTGCTGGTCGAAAAAATCTGTCGCAAGTTTGAAAAATCGGCATCCTCGCTGTATAAACAAAAAGACAGGCAGAAAGGCTGGATCAAAGCAAAGGACCGTTTTGGAATAGAGCGAAAGTTTTTACTTTTAAGCGTGGGCGCTGCGATTTTGGAAGTTCCTGTCGCAACAGAGGCAAACGACATCAATACGCTGATGTCGGGTTTAAAAAAAGCGTCAAAGCAATCAGCAACCCCCGTAGGGGCGTGCCGGATTTAAGAGATTACTTCATCCCTTTTTTTTGCATCTGTTCCTCAGAGTATTTATAGCCCAGATCGTAGGCTTTGAGGTTGAGTTCGTGTACCTTTTTGGGTACTTTGGAAAGCATCGTCTCTTTAAGCTTTTCCTTATCGATCGCTTTCATAATATTGTTGGCAATGCCAAGGGCCACGACACTTTGGGTAATGACGTTGCCCACTTCCTGCTTGGCAATGGTAATAATAGGGATTTCTAAGATATTCCACCGTTTTCTGTCTTCTTCCGTGGGGGTAACCAAATTTGGCTCGATGACGATCGTACCGCCCTCGCTGACCCCTTCTTTGAACAGGTCGTAACTTTTCTGCGCGACTGAAAGCATAAAATCAATTTCGCCGTCGTTGGCGTAGGGATAAAAAATCTCATTGTCATCAAGAATAATATCCACAACCGTGGGACCGCCGCGGACCTGTGATGTGTAAGTCGCGGTTTTTTGGCCGTAGCCGCCCGTTTCGATTTTTGCCGAAGCGAAGATTTCGCCTGCAAGAAGTACACCCTGTCCGCCGACACCTGTAAATCTCATTATCGTTCTAGCCATGTGTACCTCCTTATATCTTTTTGGCAAAATCGTCTTGGGTGATCTTGCCGCGTTTGCCCTGCTGTGCCGCGATAACTTCTTCATACATATCGCAGTACTCTCGTGCCTGGTCGTCATGTTTTAAAATACCGGTGGGGAACATATTCATCTGTTCCTCCTCGCTGAGTCTCTCATATTTTTTCAGCGGCGTGGTGATGGTATCGATCCACTCAAGGTTATCCATCGCCGTTCCCATCTTGTTTTTCCGTCCGAGGTTGACGTGGCAGTTACTCATAATGTCAAAGAAACTGAACCCTCTGTGCTGGAAGCCTTTGACCAGGAGTTTTTCCAGTTTCTTGGGATTGATCATCGTTTCACGCCCTACAAAGCTGGCCCCCGAAGCGATCGCGACATCACACGCATCAAACGTGGGATCGATATTGCCCGCCTTCTGGCTGACTGTCCACATACCCTGTGGAGTGGTAGGTGAAGTCTGCGAATTGGTAAGCCCGTAGATGAAGTTGTTGATCATGATAAAGTTGATATCGATGTTTCTTCTGCACGCGTGAATGGTATGGTTGCCACCGATCGCCATCGCGTCGCCGTCGCCTGCCACGCAGATAACGTGCTTGTCGGGATTGGCCAGTTTGATACCGGTGGCAAACGCAACCGTTCTGCCGTGAGTGGTGTGAACGGTATTGAAATCCACATAGGATGAAAACCGTCCGCTGCATCCGATACCGGAAACGATGCATACATCATCCTGTTTCCAGCCGCATGACTCGATCGCGCGGATGACCGATTTTAAAATAACGCCGTCGCCGCAACCCCAGCACCATAGTGTGGGCATCTTTTCAAGTCGTAAATATTTATCGTAATTATAAGCCATCTTAAAATACCTCCTTGACTTTTGTCACAATCTCGTTCGGAGAGATAGCCCGGCCGTTTACTTTGTAAAGCCCCTCTATATCAAGTCTGTTTGAAACTCTCTCCACTTCTTCGGTGTATTGTCTGATGTTGAGTTCAACACACAATACGTTGTTGACTTTATCGGTTAACTCTTTCATCCGCTTTGCGGGGCTTGGCCACAGCGTAACCGGTCTGAAAAGTCCTGCTTTGATACCGTCTTCTCTCAAGTGGCGGATCGCTTCTTTGGCAGCCAGCGACACCGAACCGTAGGCGATCAAAAGCACATCGTTTTCACCCAGGTCATCACACATAAACTCTTCATTGAGTTCCAGTTCATCGGTGTGGTTCATTACCTTGTCTTCTAAGCGCTGAATCAGTTTGCGGCAGGTTTCGATCTCTTCTGTGGGGAAACCTTTGGCATCGTGATGCAGTCCCGTAAAGTGGTAGCGATAGCCTTCAAACATCGGATTAAGCACCGCGGCTTCATCCTCACCCACGCCGTATGGCCGGTAATCTTTGGGATCGCCGTCAAAACGCTTGCGGGGTTTGATATCTGCTTTGACCTCTTCAAGTGTAGGCACCATCGCTTTGCCGTGCATATGCCCGATGGTTTCATCAGTCAGTACGATAACAGGCTGCATGAACCGGTCGGCGATATTAAACGCCCGCACGACTTCGGTATAGCATTCGCTGAGGTTGCCCGCACACAGCGTGATCGATCGATAATCGCCGTGGCTTGGGTTTCTGGCCTGTCTGACATCCCCCTGTGATACACGTGTGGGCAGGCCGGTACTGGGTCCGCCTCTCATAACATCGACTATGACCATCGGAACTTCCGCCATCTGCGCCAGGCCAAGGTTTTCAGCCTTCAAACTCATCCCCGGACCTGAAGTCGCCGTCATAGAACGGATGCCGCTCATAGACGCGCCGATGGTTGCCGCCACGCCTGCGATCTCGTCTTCCATCTGGATCGCTTTGCCGCCGACCTGGGGAAGCAGGTCTGAAATACTATGCATAACCTCACTGGAAGGGGTGATCGGATACCCGCCGAAAAACCGGCATCCCGCATCCACGGCCGCCTGTGCCGATAAATCGTTACCTGTTGATATAATCTGTCTTGTTCCCATTTGTTCTCCTTAAGTGCTCAAAATTCTATAATTGTTGTCTTTAATAGCTTGAGCTCTTTGCTTAGCTTCTTTGCTCAGTTTCGCAAACTTGTATTCATCTTTTTCGGCTACATAGATCGCAAAGTCTGGACAGTTGAGTTCGCAGTCGTTGCATCCGATACAGTCCTCGGGAGCAATAATCTCAACCATTGACCCTAAAGTCGAGCTTGGTTCAGGTCTCATCGCCAAAACACCCGCCGGGCAGACCGAAACACAGATGTCACATGCTTTACATCTGCTTTCGTCTACCCATACGGGAGTGTCGGCCGGTGCTTGCATTGTTGCCATATTTTCCCCTTTTGTATGCTTGTTAAATCAGAACGGTGGTAAAATCCACTGTTACTGATGTTAGTTTACCCAATCTTGATTAATTCTTTTTTTAATAGTAACGTTTTGTGGCACAAAAGATTTACTGTGTTACATTTTGAAGCAGTAAGCTTTGTCAATGCTACATTAAGTAGCACTTTTAGCTACTTGCAATAGTCTGAATAAGAAAATGAAATGAAAAGTGTAGATTTTCTATACATATGTTACCTGTTTTCACAGGCTGCGTGTAAAAACTCTCCCGCAGCCTGTACACAGGGAAAAATGGAGTTTTTCTCCCCGCTTAGTCTTATAAAGTGTTACTTTTTGGCATTGTCAAACTTGCCTATCGCGCAGGAGACAAAGCTCTTGGCTTTGGCCGCCGAGTTTTGAAAGCCGCTCATGTTTTCATCAGCGGCCGGATAACCTAGTTTTCTGAGTTTTTCTTTGAGGCGGGGCAGCTGGTCGGGGCTGATATCCAGACTGATCTGGCGGGGCATCTGTTCTAGATCCACCTCCACTTCGCCAAATTCCTCTTTCAACTCTTTTTTCAGCGTCGAAGCGCATCCGGAGCATTTCACGTTTTGTACCTCTAAACGAGTCATCTTTTATCCTTTTACTGTTGGCTGAGACAAGCGTATAATAATGTAAGTTAAATTATGATAAAATAATGATTTTAATACGCACGACAACGGTTAAAGGAGAGGGATGTATTTTGCTTTTGAGGGGATCGATACCGCCGGCAAGAGTACGCAGCTGGAGCTGCTTCGGCAAAAGCTGGAGTGCCTGTGCACCAAAGAACCCGGCGGCACCGATGCCGGAAGCAAAATACGTGATCTGGTTTTGCATCAAAACTGGTGCAGGGAAGCCGAAGTACTGCTGTTTTTAGCAGACCGGGCCCAGCATATATGCGACGTTGTCGAACCCAATATCAATACGACCATACTCAGCGACAGAAGCCTGGTTTCCAATATCGCGTACGCTATGAGCAACGGCTTTAACTACGAATTGTTAAAACAGCTCAACCTTTTTGCCACCAAGCGGATTCTGCCCAATTACGTGTTTATTCTCAAACTTGACAGAGACACCCTCACGCGCCGTCTGGGAGGCAAAGAGGCCGACACCATCGAAAAACGGGGTATATCCTACCTGCTGGAAGTACAGGAAAACATTATCTACGCGACACAGAAACTGCAGCTGAACCACTCCATAATCGATGCCGGACAGGACATCGAAACAATCCATGAACAAATTTTAGAGGTGATAGAACATGATAACAGCGCTTAGAGGAATGAAAGATTTACAGGGCCGCGACAGCGAAGTCTTTGAACACATTATTAACACCGCCGGAGACATCGCGCAGCGCTACGGCTTTGCCTACGCCGAAACGCCCCAGCTGGAAGCAACCGAACTGTTTAAAAGAAGCGTAGGCCAAAGCAGCGATATTGTCGGCAAAGAGATGTATGAGTTTGAGGACAAAGGCGGCAACAGCGTCTGCCTGCGCCCTGAGGGCACGGCGGGCATGGTGCGAAGCTTTGTGCAGCATAAGCTTGACCGCGCCGGCGGGACGCACCGCTGGTTTTACCACGGCACCATGTTTCGCTACGAACGTCCTCAGAAAGGGAGACTGCGTCAGTTTCACCAGTTTGGCTGTGAAAGTTTCGGGCAGGCAAGCGTGTATGAAGACCTCAACATCATTTTAATGATCAAAGATATCTTTGAAGCACTTGGCATCAGATACAAACTCATTATCAACTCTTTGGGCTGTGATGCGTGTATGCCCACTTACCGCCAGAACCTGGTAGCCAAACTGCAGGAGATGACGGGACTGTGCGAAGATTGCAAACGCCGCATCGACACCAACCCGGTACGCGTGCTTGATTGCAAGGTCCCAGGCTGCCAGGAGCGATACACCGACCTGCCAAAGATGCATCACAACCTATGCGGCGAGTGTGATGAGGATTTTGCGACGCTTAAAACCTTGTTGCAGGAGTTTGATATCGCTTACGAGGTTGACAGCAACCTGGTTCGCGGGCTGGATTACTATACCAAGGCAGCCTTTGAGTTTGTCAGCGACGAAATCGGCGCGCAGTCATCCATCGCCGGCGGCGGACGGTATGACAAGCTGGTGGAGTTTCTCGGCGGCAAGCCTACGCCGGCGGTGGGTTTTGCGCTGGGAATCGAGCGCATCGCCGAACTGGTGCAGATGCCGGATTCGAAAAGAAAGGGCTGGTACTTTGGCGCCATGGACGCACAGGCGGTCCCGCTCATTCAAAAACTGGCTTACCAAAAGCGCCAGAGTGAAACATGCAGTATGCAATATGGCAAAAAAAGCCTCAAAGCCCACCTCAAAGCCGCCGATAAAGCGGGCGCACAGTATTGTGCCGTCATCGGCGAAGATGAGTTGGCCGCCGGTGAAATCTGGGTCAAAGACCTGGTCAACAAAACCGAGTGGCGCCAAAAGCAACAGGAGCTGTAAAAAATGGGCCTGTATACACTGATACGAGAAGATTTCGCGCATGTCAAAAGCCAGGACCCGGCGATGCGCTCAAATATCGAACTGTTTTTCAACTACCCCGGGCTTTGGGCGCTGTTTTTTCACAGGCACGCCCACGCTCTGTCAGCAAAAGGATGGAAGAAACTGGCGCGGGTAGTATCCGGCATCGGGCTGTTTTTAACCTCTATCGATATCCACCCCGCAGCCACCATCGGCAGACGGGTTTTTATCGATCACGGTATCGGCGTGGTCATCGGGGAAACAACCATCATCGGTGATGACGTCCTGATCTATCAGCAGGTCACCCTTGGCGGGGTCAGCCTCAACAAAGGCAAACGCCACCCCACTATCGAAAACAACGTCGTCATCGGCGGCGGGGCAAAAATCCTTGGCAATATCACTATAGGCGCTTACAGCAAGATCGGGGCCAATTCGGTAGTGGTCAAAGATGTCCCGGAAGATTCCACCGCCATCGGCGTACCCGCGCGCATCATCCGCCGCGGCCGGGATAAAAGCCCCTTTAGCCACAATAAACTGCCAGATATCACCAAGGAGATGTTTGAATACCTCATCAAACGGGTCAAAATCCTTGAAGATGCGCTTATCAGCGGCAACAGCGACGTAATCACCAAAGAGGACAAAGAGCTTGAAAAGATTTATCAGGCGTTTATTGACGCGATGAAGTGATCTCAGCTTGCCAGTGCCCACTGCACAAACATGCCGGCGATGGCTAAAATGACAATCGCAAGCGGATTTTTAACTCCAAATCCTTCTACTAAAAACCAAAACCCCGCCAGAGAAAGACCGTACATAAGTACATATGTTAT
>CAYUAC010000109.1:0-6562 GCA_964442515.1 uncultured Campylobacterales bacterium
GATTTCATTAACCATAAACACATACAATCTGTTAGTATAAAATAAAATTATAACGGAGTTTTCAATGAAACAACTGTTGGCAGCCATTGTGCTAAGCGCTTCGCTGTATGCCGGAGGCAGCGCCGAAATGGGCAAAACAATCTATAAAACCTTCATGCGTGATGAACTGGGCTACATCGGCGACCGCTTTACCGAACAGTACAACGCCAAAAAGTGGAAAGAGCTTTTTGCCGGGGACGCAGAAAAAGTCAAAGAGCTTTTTGGTACAACTCCGAAACTGCGAAAGTTTTTCAACCGAGACGATATCGATAAATTCCTGCCGCATTTGGAAGCTTTTGCCGTGTATTACGCCAAAGACAGCGGCTACGTGCCAAACTGTGACGAACTCAGCGAGTGGGAACTTGAACGAAGGGATACAGAATGAATCTGCCACGAAGACGTCTGCTGCAATATGGCGCGGCAAGTGCGGCTATTTTAGGTTTTCCGGCAAGTGTAAGCGCAAAGCGCACCCCGCAAAAGGGCAAAAAAGTCGTCATCTGCGGCGGCGGCTTTGCCGGTCTCAGTGTCGCCAAGCATCTTAAGCAGCGCAATCCCGACACCGATGTCACCGTCATCGAGCAAAAACAGCTTTTTATATCCTGTCCGCTTTCTAACGTCTGGCTGGGAGATGAAAAGGAGGTTGCTTTCAGGCAGCTGGTCTTTAGCTACCACGGCCCTGCCCAAAAATATGGCTATGAAGTTGTAAATGCCGTTATAACAGGCTTTGACCGTCAAAAGCAGCTAGTGCATACGACCAAAGGAACGGTAGCGTACGATTACCTTGTGCTCAGTCCGGGTATCGGATATGATTATTCTAAACTCACAAAAGATGCATCCAAAGCCGCAAAAATCCGGCGCTTTTGCCCTCCCGCGATGCAGGCTTCGGGGGAGCACCTGCTGATCAAAGAGGTGCTGCGCGATTTTACCGGCGGCAATTTTATCATTTCTTTGCCTAGCGGAGTTTATCGCTGTCCTCCCGGTCCTTATGAACGGGCTTGTATGGTTGCAAACTATTTTAAAAACAATAATATCGACGCCAAAGTCGTGGTTTTGGACCCCAGAGAAAAACCCGCCACAAAAGCCAAAGGGTTTTTAGAAGCGTTTGAGGGGATATACAAAGACTATGTCCGTTATATTCCAAACGCTACGATCAATGATGTCAATCTGGATGAAAAAAGCGTGGATATCACCGTCTTTGACAAAGACAGCTTTTCAATGAAAGAAGAACGCATCGCTTACGCATTTGCCAATATTATCCCCGAAAACACCGCATCGCCGATGATCAAGTTAGCAGGCATTGAACATGTCGCCGCAGGCTGGGCGACGATAGAGGAACCCGGCTTTCGGAGTGTAAGCGACGATAAAGTCTACGTCGTCGGTGACGCGATCAATTCGCAGTATCCAAAAAGCGCGCATATGGCCAATTCGTGCGCAAAGCTGGCGGCAAAGGATTTAGCCTACCGCTGTGCCGGCAAAACGTACGATCCCTACAGCGACACGCCCTCAAACATCTGCTTTTCCATGGTCCAGACCCGTCCCAAAAAAGGAATCGTCGTACACCACTGGGTCGAATATGAAGATAAGCAGATCAATATAGAGGCAAAAGAAAGCAATGAGATCAGCAAAGAAACGGGCGGAAGCATCAAGGATTGGTACAAAGGATTGATCGCAGATATATTTGAGTGATTTTTTCGATAAAATATCACAAAAAGTAAGGACGTTTCATGACTTTGACGCTTCACTCCCCGCTTGATATGCACCTGCACCTGCGCCAGGAGGCGATGCTGGAAAAAATAGCCCCCTGCAGCAACGATTTTGCCGGGGCCATTATCATGCCAAACACCGTCCCGCCGGTGACTGACAAAGAGGCTCTGCTTGCGTACAAAGACCATATACTGGCACATACAAATGATTTTACACCCTATATGACGCTTTTTTTCAAAGACAGTTACGACAAAGCTTTTTTGCAAAGCGTTCGTGAGGATATTACGGCGATCAAACTTTACCCGGCGGGCATTACTACCAACAGCAGCGAAGGCGTCAGCGGCTTTGACATAGACGCCCTTTCTCCCACGCTTGAAGCCATGAGCGATCTTGGCATCCCCCTGTGCGTACACGGGGAAACGGACGGCTTTGTGATGGAGCGGGAAGCTGAGTTTATGCCCATCTATGAGCGCATCGCCAAAGCGTTTCCCAAACTTACCATCATCATGGAACACATCACCACCAAAGACGCGGCAGATCTGCTTGACAAATATGACAACCTGCACGCCACCGTTACGCTGCACCATCTGTATATCACCCTTGATGATGTCGCCGGCGGTATGCTGCGTCCCCACCTGTTTTGCAAACCCATCGCCAAGCGGCCCGTTGACAGGGATGCGTTGCTGGATCTGGCGCTAAACGCGCATCCAAAGGTGATGTTTGGCAGCGACTCCGCACCCCATCCAAGAGAGAAAAAAGAAGCCTGCGGCTGCGCGGCCGGGGTTTTTACCGCTCCCGTGGCGCTGCCCGCACTTGCCCAGCTGTTTGAAACCCGCGGCAAGCTGCAAAATCTGCAAGCCTTTGTCAGCGACAACGCTAAAAAGATTTACGGCATCACGCCAGGGCCAAAGCAGATCGTTTTGGAGAAAAAACCCTTTGAAGTCCCGGCTGATTATAACGGGGTGGTACCGATGTTTGCGGGCCAGAGCCTGCAGTGGAGCGTGGTTTAGCCGTGGTTTTTAACATAGGCGCGTTTTACTTTTTTTACTTTGCCATCATCGGGGTATATGTGATCTTTATGCCCCAGGTGTCAAAGATGGTAGGCTACAGCCCCTTTGAGGTGGGCGTTATCTTTGCCTCGGCACCATTGATGCGCTTTGTCGTGCCCTTTTTCTTTCGCCGCTGGTTTGAGTTGACCCCCAGGGTTTTCAACCTCTCTTTGCTGATAGCTTTGCTTTCGACGCTGTCGTTTTTTGTCACTATTGAAAACTTTTACCTGTTTTTACTTTCCAATCTGCTGTTTGGCATCACTCTTTCGCTTTCGCTGCCGTACGTGGAAGCTATCAGCCTTGAGATTGTTTCCAAAGAGCGCTACGGCAAGGTCCGGCTGTTTGGCTCGATCGGGTTTATGATAATCGCACTGGTGCTTGGAAAGTTTTTGGATTCGCCTGAACAGGCCATCGCCTTTATCGCGGGCGTAACTTTTTGTACGATGTTTTTTGGGATGCGTATTATCGCCGGGGTCAAAAAGCAGGTCAAACAAAGCCGCGCGCCAAGCGGCGAGCACTTTTCACTGCTAAAATTCTGGCCCTTCTGGGTGAGTGCGTTTTTGATGCAGCTGAGCTTTGGCGGATTTTATCAGTTTTTTACGATCTACGAACTGGACAAGGGCGTGGATATGGAAGTGATCAGCTGGATGTGGAGCTTTGGGGTATTGTGTGAAGTGGTGATGCTGTATTTCCAGGGTCCGCTTTTGAAAAAAAACCTTTTGACCCTGCTGCAGATCAGCATCGCGCTGACGTCCTTTCGATGGTTTATGCTCTATATCTACGGCGACTCGGTACCGGCCGTTTTTGCATCGCAAGCCATCCACGCCTTTAGTTTCGCGCTGTATCATACCGCCGCGATCAGCTACGTTTTTATCCTCTACAGCAATAAAAAGCTGGCTCAGCAGTTTTTTCTGGGCATCGCTTTTGGTCTGGGCGCGTTTGTGGGTTCTATCACCGCCGGGATTATGTACGGCCCTTATCTATTCCTGTTTGAAGCGGGCGCGGCGTTTTTAGCCTTTGCGGTGCTGTTTGTTCAAAAGCGCCGTGAGCGGGCGGTGCTGGGGTAGCTTACCGCGTCTGCAGTGCGAACGTGACTTTGCGCGTATCGTTTTGAAGCTGCTTTTGGGTTGTGATACGTTTTGCTTCGATGTTGCTTGCCTGCAAATACGCTTGCACCGCCTGCATCCTCTGGCGTGCCAAGTTTTCCAGGCTGCCTGAAGGCAGCGGCAGCTTGTCCACCACTGCTTGACGAAGGGCTTGATGAGGCGTAGTCGTATTATTGTCTTTGGCCGGGGATACTTCCAGTTTTTCCGCCAGACTGGCCAGCTTCATTTCCCGCAGCTTTTGTTCCAGCAACTCCTGTTTAAGGGCGGCTGCATCTTGTTGCTCATCATAACCGCCCCTTAAGCGCAGCTGCAGTCCGGGCCGCCGGATCAGCGCGCTTACCAGCGCGTCAAGCTTTTGTTTTTGGGCTTTATTCAGTTTATAACTGCCCGGATCAAAGCGGCTGAAAGCAAGCTTGTCACCATCAAAACCCACCAGGTTAGCAAGCATCGAAAAAGGCGAAGCCGCTGCTTTGGTAATAACGTTGGCCAAGACGGTGGGGATGAGGTTGCGTACCGAAAAATCAGGGGCGCTTAGGTCATTGCTGATATCAATATCCAGATCGATGACTTTGTTTCGATCCTGAAGCAGGGCGATAGCCAGGTTCATGGGTACTCTTTTAGCCTTGGACCGGGGCAGATGATCGCTTACTTGCAAGTGTCTGATAAGGACGTTGTTAACCGCCTCAAGCTGTCTGTTTGCAACGGTATAATCAAAGTCCAGATCCATCCGCCCCTGCAGCAGTTTCCTGCCAAGCGTGTTTGTACTGTACGCACTCAGAGGCTGCAGGTTGAACCCTTCCACTTTTCCTTCTGCGCTGAAATCTTGCAGCGGATCAAAGACGTCGGCGGAAGCTTTGGCACTTATAACCCCGTAGTCGCCTACTTGCGAGTGCAGGGAAAAATCGCTGCGCACTCCCCGCTGAATGAGCGAAGCGTTCAGATCAAGGGCGTGCAGGTTGAGTATGCTTTCAGGCTGCGTAGTGTTGTCGATATAGCGGATACCGGCGTTTGTCACAGCGGTTTCTTGCAGGGCAAATGACATAGACGCTTTGTTTGAAGCAGAGTTGTTTTGCTCTCTTCTTTTCAAAAGCTTTGCCGCATTTAATCCCGCTGAACTCTTTCTTAGGTGCAGCATAGGCGTTTGCAGTGAGAGTTTTTGCAGCGCTACTATGTTTGGCTTATAGGAAAAGCCCTGTATTTCAAGGCTTTTTGCACGCAACAAAGGCAGCTGCCCGCTGTTGATATCGATATCTTCAACTGCCGCGTCACCGTGCAGCCGCAGGGTATTGTTTTGATCCAGCGTAATGTCGCTTTGACTTTGCAGGTGGGCGTTATGTATACGCAGGTTGGCATAAGGTTGTATATACGCGTTATAGCGGCTTAAATCCAGGTTTTGTGTCTGAAGCTGCGCTTCAAGGTGCGGATTTTGCAGGTTTGTTCTAGCTTTGACAGCGATCATCTCCTGCTGTTTTTGCAGCGTGGCGGCGAGGTTAAAATCCTGATTGATTGAAAAATCACGCAGTTTGATTTCTGCTTTGTCAAAGTCGTGGGCAAACGCTTTTTGCAAAAACTGATCATAAAATGTCGGGTTCTGTGCCTGCAGGGATGCATGGTTGCTTTGCAGACCAAAACGCTTGCCAAACTGCATCCGCAGGTCTTTGGCTGTAAAATTTACTTCTTTGCTGCCAAAGATTTTTTTGCCGTCCATTAAGAGTCGGGGCCGGTGCAGTCCCGCATCCACCGCGGGCAGCTGCAGGAAAAATCTTCCATCGCTTCGCAGCATGGCACGGGTTTGCAGCCAGGCAGTGCCTGCCTGCGGCGTTACGGGAAGGTTTGGCAGCAGGTCTTTGAGCGCGCGTAGTTTCATATCCCGCCAGTCGATCCTGGCAGTGGCGGCCAGGGGAACGGGACGCAGGTTGCCGTTGAGTGTGAGGGTGCCAAACGTATCCAGATCAAATCTGGCGGTATAATCGCTTTGTACCCCCGGTGTAAAGGAGACATTATTGACATGCAGATCAAGCGGCCCGATGCTTTGGGTGTAGGGGACGTGTCGTGCATTGTCGGTGAAGGTAAGATAGGTTTGGCTGATTTCCCCTTTATCCAGCGTGATCTTCCAGGGGGTTTGCCGGGTGTTTTGTGTTGTATTTTCATTCTTTCTGCTTTGAAATACAGAAAGAAAGTTTAACCTGCTGTTGGCGTCAAGTGTGGCATGAAGAATCAATCCCTTTATATCCAGCTTCTGTATTGCCACTGTTTTTTGCAGCAGCGCCCACGGGGAGAGATCGATGGTAAAAGATTGCAGTGCCAGCAGCTCTTTTTGCTCATGTATAAGCTGCAGGTTTTGTATTTTGGCTTGGAACAAAAAGGGGTGGAAACTGATATTTTTCACCGATGCGTTGACGGCATAGCGGTGCTGCATCTGTTGCTGCAAAGCCGTCTTTGCCAGGTAGGGCAGCAGGAAAAATCCCGTCGCCGCGTAAAGACTGATTAATGAGGCCGCGATGATGGAAGTAAGCGCTGTTTTTGACATTTAATTTTTAAACTTCCAACCCTTATCCTGCAGGATTTGGTATATCTTTGTTTTGCACTCTCCCTGCAGTTCCAGCCACTCTCCAGCGGCTTTTCCGCCTGTGGCCAGCTTTTTTTTCAAGCTTTTGAGCAGCT
>CAYUAC010000110.1:0-6502 GCA_964442515.1 uncultured Campylobacterales bacterium
TGAAATTTTGCTGATACTTATCGGCTTTATCTTTGTGATTGAAACCATCAGCGTCATCTTGCAGGTGGGCAGTTACCGTTTTCGCAAAAAGCGGGTCTTTTTAAAAGCCCCGATCCACCACCATTTTGAGGAAAAAAAATGGGCGGAAAACAAGATTATCGTGCGCTTTTGGATCGTCGCGCTTATCACCAACGCTCTGGCGCTGATTACGCTTAAGATTCGCTGATGACACTGTTTGGACACGGCAAAACCACCAAAGCCATCGCGCGGCGTTTTGGCGGTTGCGCAATCTTTGAAGACTCCATCACCGAGATCACAACCGATGAATACGGCAACAGGTTGTATCCAAGCAGCGCTTTTGATCCGGCCAAAAGCAGGCTTGAAATCACCAGCCCCGGCATTGCCCCGACCCATCCTTTGATACAAAGCGCGCGCAACCTGCAAAGCGAATACGACCTCTTTACCGACTCCATGCCCCGAAGCATCTGGATCAGCGGCAGCAACGGCAAAACCACCGCCACAAACATGACTGCCCACCTTTTGCAAAACGCCCAGGCCGGGGGCAACGTGGGTTTGCCGCTTGCGGATATGGATGAAAAAAGTGATCTGTGGGTACTGGAGAGCAGCTCATTTACCCTGCACTACACCAAATACGCCAAACCCGATCTTTATCTGCTGCTTCCCATCACGCCCGATCACCTCAGCTGGCACGGCAGTATGCAAGCGTATGAAGCAGCCAAGCTCAGCCCGCTAAAGCGAATGCAAGAAGGCGAACTGGCCCTGCTTCCCAAAAAATACGCAGGCGTTGAGACCGAAGCCTTTGTCGTAACTTATGAGGGGCCACAGGATTTGGCCCGCTACTTTGGCATAGATTGTGACAAAATCGCTTTTAAAGGCGGGTTTTTACTCGACGCGCTGTTTGCGCTTATCACCCAGAAGGTCCTTTTTGACCGGCTGGATTATGATCGTATCAATACCTTTGCGCTGGACGCTCACCGCCAGGAAAAGCTATGGGATGCCAAGGGCAGGCTTTGGGTCAATGACAGCAAAGCTACCAACGTTGAAGCCGCCATCAGCGCCGTGGAAACCTTTGGGAACAAAAAGCTTTTACTGATCCTTGGCGGCGAGGATAAAGGCGCAGATATGGAGCCTTTGATTCAGATGCTGCCAAAAACGGCGCATCTTTTTGCCATCGGCAAAAACAGCGATAAGATAAAGGCGCTGGCTGCAAAGGCACGTATCGCGTGTGAAAAGTCACAGACGCTTAAAGCCGCGATCAAAGCAGTCGATACCAAACATGACAAAGACAGTATCGCCCTGCTTTCTCCGGCCGCGGCGAGTTTTGATCAGTTTGAGAGTTTTGAACACCGAGGTAATGTTTTTAAATCTCTTGTAAAGGAGCTTGTATGAAGATAGAAAAGTTTGAAGTGGGCACACTAAAAGAGTTTAATTTCATTCAGCCTTTGGAACTGCGATACACCCAGGAGGGCAGACAAAAGCGCTGGGAAGCGGTTAAGCAGCATGACAGCGTCGCGGTACTTATCTACCATAAAGGCAAAGACGCCTTTTTGCTGGTCAAACAGTTTCGCCCGCCGGTATTCATGCTGCATAAAGATATGGACCAAACTTTTGAACTCTGCGCGGGTATTCTTGACAAAGAACTCACCCTGCCCCAGATCGCGGCAGAAGAGATCGATGAGGAGTGCGGCTATAAAGTAGCAGCTGAAGATATAGAAAAAATCACCAGCTTTTTTACCAACGTAGGCGTATCGGGAGCCAAGCAGCACCTTTTTTACGCCGCAATCGACGAGGATCAAAAAATCCACGAAGGCGGCGGCATCCATGATGAGCATATAGAACTTGAATTTGTCCCCCTAGATCAAGCCAAAGCCTTTGTCTACGATGAGAGCAAGGCAAAAACGCCGGGGCTGATGTTTGCGTTTTACTGGTTTTTTGAGCGTATGTAGGGTTATCCGCGCATTGCCAACAGTTTTTGCGTACTGCTTAATGATATCTGGTGTGCCGTAATAAAAGGCATCAACCCTTCATTGCATATCTTTTCTTGCTTTTTTTTGCTCAAATGCTGCAGTTTCTCTTCATTTACCACATAAAATCCGTTGATTGCAAACTTTTCCCCGGCTGTATCAGTAATCTGGATGTTTTTCATTTCCAGTAGTTCAAGTTCATCTAATGCTTTGATAAAATTTGCCGTCCTTTTGGCATCTTTTTGATATTCGTTTAAAAACTGCATAATCCCTTCTAAAAACGTACTGTTTTGACCCTCTGTTGTAAAAAGCTTTCTGTTTTCATCACCGCCTGCAGGATCAATATATTCTTTATCAACGGCCAAAACCAGGTTTGTGTCATCCTGTCTGGCAAAAATAAACGGATATTTTCTAAAAAAAGCCGGAAGATAGCTGCGGCTATCCCACTTATCGTCTTTGATAAAAAGATTCTCTTTCTCTTTAAGCCCAAAGATGGCAACAGCAGACCACTCATCATGCACATCTTTGGCAAACACGACAGGATAATCTTTACATGCCTGATAAAATTCTCCCAGCGTAACGGGTGCGCTAGCATGTTCTTTGGCGTATGCAATCGATTCCACCGGTTTTATCGATGCCTCTTTATGATTGGCGGTATTGATCGCTTCTAATTTTTTATACATTATTCTCCTTTAGTTTCACCACAGCCGCAACAGCAAAGGCAGAGAAAACTCAAATTCGCACTCATTTACCTTTTGGGCCGTTTTCAAGCTATCGTGTGAAGCATATACTTTTATACGGGTATTGATCTTTTTGATCCGCGAAACTGCGGCAAAGGCATCGCCTTTCACCGCTGCCAAATCTATGACCAAAACATTGGCCTGCTTGATCTGGCTGTAAGTAAGGCCATCCAGCGAAGTCGCAAACGTAATATTTTTGTAACCTTTTACCACGGTGGCGCTGCAATGTTTTTGTTTTTTTGTGCTGCTTACATACAAAAGCTTAACATAGTTTTGCGTCAAATGGTTTTTTAACATACGCTTTTAAAACCTCCACAGTCCCTGTACCAGCAGCAGATTGTTATCGGCATTGCCTCCATCGGCCTGCACTTCCCTGTCGCCTCCAAAGCCTCTGGCAAAGGTTGTCTGCACGCTGAAATCTTTATAGCCTGCGCTGTAGCCGATCCCGGCACCGTTTAAAATCCTGGAGTTTTCATTTATCCCCGCGGGTTTATCATGGTAGGTCCATACTTTTGCATGGTCGACAAAAGTACTGAGGGTTTGAGTGATGCCTTTGTAGTTTGGTAATTTATAAGAAAGTTCCAGTGATGCCAGATATCCCCTGTCGCCGCTGAGTTCGCTGTCTTTGTACGCCCGTACCCCGTACGCGCCGCCTGCGCTGAAACTTTCGCTTGAGTCCATATTTTCACCAAGGCTCTGCTGACCTTTAAAGGTAGCGGTGAGATACAACGACCTGCTCAGCGTTTGCATCTGCGTAATCTCGGCGTTAAGCTTGGAATATCCCCCGCGTGAATCAATATCTGCATCGTTTGCTTTTGCGTCATCTGTTTTAAGCTCCAGTTCGCCGGCAGTAACGGAAACTGTACTGCTAAGCTTCCCGAATCTGTTAAACCAGGCGGTATTGAAACTGTCTGAAAGCGCGGCGGTCAATGAATCGGTCTGCTTTTTGCTGTCGCTGTTAACCGTTTGGTCGTTTAACTCTTTATGATCATAGGAAAGCTTCACATCCAGCGTATGGGCCCTGGTTTTTACAAGCGGATAAGAAAGGTTCGCACTTAGCTGCGTGGTATCGCCTTTGGCTTCTAAATCCTTGAACTCTTTGCCAAGTTCATACTCCGTATAAGCAGCGCTAAACCCGGCCTTGAGGCCGCTGTAACCTATATACCTGTCATACGCTACGCGAGCGTTTGCCAGATCACCCGTTTGGCTTAACAGTCCGGTAAAGGACAGGGTGTCGCCGACACCGGTGGCGCTGTTGACAAAAGCCCCTACATTGAGCCGGTGAATCCCCGTATACCTGCTGCCGTAGTTATCGATCATAGCATAGCCGCTGTATTTGTCCTGTGGACTGACTTCGATGATAAAATCACTTGTACCTACCTCTTTTCCGGGCATAATCTGCGCGTCAGTCACTTTAGCGCCGCCAAGATCGTTGATAATAAGCATCTGTCTTTCAAGCGATTGTGTCGAAACAATATCGCCGCCTGTGAGCATATCCATATAACCCTGCGTAACCTCGGTATCCACATTGGAACTGTTATCCATTTTGAAACTGCCGTATCTTCCCTCTATCACGGTTATCTCAACGGTACTTTTATCTTTGTCTATCTCCTGATTGGGGATATACGCCCTTGCGACAAAGTACCCGTGATCACGATAATAGCGTGTTATCACCCTGGCTGCTTCGTACAACTCATCGATAGAAAGCTTTTGACCGCGGTATTTATCCAAAAGCTTTAACAGCTTTTCATCTGTAAATACGGTGTTGCCGCTGATGGAAAAGTCTTTTACCTCTACCTTGGCGTCGCTGTCAGGAGCCATGGGAGTTTTATACTCGGGTGTTTTTAAATCCGGCAGCGGAGCTTTTTCCTTTTCCACCTTCGGCGGCTGCGTATCCCGCAGCACCGAACCGCTGTCTGGCTGGGCAAGCGCGGCGGTGCCTAAAGCACAACTAACCGCCAACGATAATGCGTATCTGTTAAATCTGTTTACTGTTTTCATTATTCATTCTCCTGTACTACATAAAACTCTTGGCTGACGCCTTCGGGCAGGGTCACCCCGCCGTTGACAAGTTCCACAAAGCTGTCGGGACTGAGTGCCACGCGCACGTCATTGTCGGCGTTGCCGCCGCTTAGCTGCTCAACCGATACGACCGCTTTTTCTTCCTGACCGTCGGTTTTACTTACCGCGGTAAAGGTGTCGTTGGGATTGGATTCAGACAGTTGGGGCGCGGCGGTTTTTATCGCGTCGTTTATGCTAACGCCCTGGCCGCCCGTAGTTTGTGACGCAGCTGAAGGCGTAATCGAACTTCGCACCCTCTTTTGGCTGATATCAAGCCGGGGACCGTCTGCTGTTTGAACCTGCGAAGGGGTTGCAACTTCCGGCAGTCTTGGTGTCGTATTGGTAGTATTGACAATAGACTCGACTACTTTTTCTGTTTCTGACTGTGTTTCAGATTCCGGTTCTCCATACACTTGCCAAGCAGTACCGTCTTCAGACATGGTCAGGCCAGGATAAGGCGCACCTGTATAAGTATCGCTTGATATTGATTCGATATCCCATCCGGCATCCGCAAAAGTGGCAAGAGTTTGCAACTCTTGGGTGGTTTTGCCTTCACCACCAAAGCTTTCTGACTGTTTACTGGTTTCAGTGTCCCAGTAGCTGTTTGTGACATCTGCGGCCTCACCTTTACCAATCAGCCCGCCACTTCCTGTGACCTCACCGGTTGAGTAGCTATTAATCACCTCAGAATCATCATTGTTGCCAACCAAGCCCCCAGTGAAGTTGGATCCAGAAACAGCACCGGTCGCGTAACTGTTTTCTATTCTTGAAGACTTTTCACTCACTCCCACCAGTCCGCCAACGTTGAGTCCATCCCCCGTAAGCACATCTGAACCGGAATAACTGCTCTCGATAACGCTGTTATAGGCTCGCCCCACGAGACCACCAACATAACTATCGCCATTGGCGGAACCCTGGGCGCTGGAAAACGCAACCCGGCTGCTTCTCAGATAGCCGACCAGCCCACCGACGTATCCTTCACCTGTAACATCCACGTCGGTGTGGCTGTTTTCAATGGTGGCCAAGGCTAACTCCATAGTTCCGGCCAAGCCCCCGACCTTGTCACTTCCTTCAACGGTCCCTTTGTCGACATAAACGTTTTCAATGTGATCAAGGTCCGTAGCATGTCCGACCAGAGCACCCGTTCCATATGCAACAGAACTTTCCCCGGTTCCATTATCACCCGTGATGTCGACGTTTTTAAGCGTCAGATTTTTCAGTGTCGATTCTCGGATGTAGCTGAACAGCCCCACCGCACTTTCTTCGGTTGGCCGATCAATCGTCAAACCGCTAATGGTATGGTTCTGGCCGTCAAAGGTTCCTGCAAATGGGGAGGTGGTTTGACTGATTTCCTGGCCAATGGGCTGCCACCCTTTGCCACTGTTGGCCAGCGTATCGCCATCTTTGACCTGTTCAACGTAACCATTCGTGTCAGTTCCCAAGTTACTGATCAGCTCGTAGTCAAAGCCTTCACCCAGTAATTGATTGATGTTTTGCAGCTGGTTCCAGTCTTCAATGGTGTAGGCACTGCCATCGGCATCCGTCTGCTGTTCACTTGTCTGGCCGCCCCAACCGCCGGCAAAGAGCGTTGATGGTGCTTTGCCTACTTGGTGATCGCTTATGGTGACATTTGTCAGATAAGGCAAGCCTTCCTCACCGCCAATTTCATAACCTTCTACCGCTTCGCCACCTCCTGCTTTATCTTCAGGAAAGGAC
>CAYUAC010000111.1:0-6354 GCA_964442515.1 uncultured Campylobacterales bacterium
CCTTTTTGTACCGATACAAAGGAGGCTGGGCAAGATAGAGATACCCCTTTTCGATAACCGGGCGCAAAAAGCGGAAGAAAAAGGTCATCAAAAGCGTCTGGATGTGGCTGCCGTCAACATCGGCGTCGGTCATGATAATGATCTTGTTATAACGCAGCTTGCTTTCATCAAACTCTTCGCCGATGCCACACCCTAAAGCGGTGATCATATTGGCAATCTCATCAGATTTTAAGATCTTATCCAGCCGGCTTTTTTCGACGTTAAGGATCTTACCTTTAAGGGGCATGATCGCTTGAAAAACCCTGTCACGGCCCTGCTTGGCACTGCCGCCTGCACTGTCGCCCTCGACCAGATAGAGTTCGCTGATTTCGGGATCTTTGCTCTGACAATCAGCCAATTTACCCGGAAGCGTACCCACACTCATCGCATCTTTTCGCTTGACTAGGTCTTTGGCTCGTTTGGCCGCTTCCCGTCCCTTGGCCGCAAGGATCGCTTTTTCCATGATCGCTTTGGCCGAATTGGGCGTTTCTTCCATGAATTTGGTAAGCTTTTCATAGGTAAGCTTTTGTACCAAAGGCCGCACATAGCTGCTGCCTAGCTTACCTTTGGTCTGACCTTCAAACTGGGGTTCGGGAACGCGCACGCTGACGACTGCGACCAACCCCTCTTTGGAATCATCGCCGCTTATCTTGGTGCTTTTTTCATTGGCCTTGGCATTGTTGGCGATATATTGCGACAGTGCTCTGGTCACCGCTGCCCTGAAGCCCGCTTCATGCGTACCGCCGTCGGGGGTACGGATATTATTGACAAAACTAAGGACCCGGTCACTGTCGGCCGTGGAATATTTCATCGCAATATCCATCTCGATATCATCCACGCCTTCGCTGAAATACAGTGTCTCAGAGATCGCTTCGCGGCTGTTCATATCTTCTACAAACTGGATCAAGCCGCCTTCAAAATGAAACTCATCTTTTCTGTCATCTCTTTCATCCACAAGCTTAATGGTAATACTTGGATTCAGATATGCCAATTCTTTAAAGCGCTTGGCCAAAATATCGTAATCAAACTCCACGCCCTCGGTGAAGATCGATTCATCGGGCCAGAACGTAATTTTGGTACCCTTTTTACGCATACTGCCGGTAACTTGCAGTTCATGTTGGGGAATGCCTTCTTTAAAATTTTGCTCATAGACGTTGCCGTTTTTGTATACGGTCAGATCAAGGTTGGAACTCAGCGCGTTCACGACGCTTACGCCCACGCCGTGCAGACCGCCGCTGACTTTGTACGTATCTTTGTCAAACTTGCCGCCTGCGTGCAGTACGGTCATGACCACCGTGGCCGCAGCGATCTTTTCGGTGGGGTGGGGATCAACCGGAATCCCCCGGCCGTTGTCTTCTACGCTGGCGCTGCCGTCTTTTCCAAGAGTGACCTTGATGGTGTCACAATGCCCGGCCATCGCTTCGTCTATGGAGTTGTCAACCACTTCATAGATCAAGTGATGCAACCCTTTGGTCGCCGTATCGCCGATATACATACCGGGCCGTTTTCGGACCGCTTCGAGACCTTTTAATACTTTAATATTTCCTGCACCGTATTCGCTCATATCCATCCCTGTATGCAATGTAGTTGCTAAGTTTCAGGGTATTTTATCCAAAATATGCTATGATAACGATTAAATTTTACATGAGAGGAGGTGATGTCAAGTGCCCGGTATCAAAGTTGGTAGCAACGAAACCTTTGAACAAGCGTACCGCAAGTTCAAAAAACAGACCGACAGGAACTTGATTGTCACTGAAAAGAGACAAAGAAGATTCTACGAACCCGCAACCGAGATCCGAAAGAAAGAAAAGATCGCGGCCCGCAAGAAGATGCTGAAGAAGCTGTACATGATGCGGCGTTACGAAGCAAGACTCTAATTTGTCTTTCACTTCCCCTTTTTCGGGGAAGTCTCCACTGCAAGGGGTCCGACCCCTTTTGGTTCGACACCCGTTTTTTTTCCTCTTTGGTGTCTATGTTTACCTAGCAGCAAGCTTTTTAAAGTTGAGCTCAAGCCTGAAGCCAACGGCATTGGCATAGTCTATTATAGTTGCAAGATTTGGAAGATGTTTTGTGCTAAGGCTTTCCAATCTTGAGATATTGCTTTTTTTTGTTTGCAGCAACTTAGCAACATCACTTTGTGTCAGGTTAGCAGCTATGCGTGCTTTAATCATTTGAGATTTGAGTTCATAGATAGGCTGTAGCTGATCATATTCATTGCGTACACCTTCTTTTTGAAGTGCTTTTTCTTTAAATGCTTTAAATGTAGGTCTATTTTTCATTTTCAATATCCTTTTTACGAGTTAATGCTATTTTCAACTCTTTTTTAGGTGTCTTTTGTGACTTTTTGACAAACGAATGAAGAATGACAATAACTTTCCCATCCGTATAACAAAACAGACTCCTGCCTATTCCTTCTTGACCTTTGGCTCTTACTTCAAATAAGCCTTTACCCAGAGAGTCTGTATAAGGCTTTCCTAGATTGGGACCGATCTCTTCAATCATCTCGAATATATGCAGCAGTTTTGCTAACACTTTATCGGGAAAGTCAAAAGTATCTTGTTCAACCTTGTCGCTGTAAAAAATTATTTGCCATTTCATAGAATGATTATATCAAATATGATAACTTTAATCAATAGTTCAAAATAGAAACATGCATAGGCGTTAAATAAACATAAGCTTCAAAACAATCTACTGAATTAACATAAGAAGCTGCTTTTGGTATACTTCGTTTATGGCTTTTGATCCAAAAACACCCTATCTGACAACCGACGCAATTATAGAGATGTACAATAATGACCGTTTTGAAGGCATCGTACTGATAAAGCGCAAAAATCCGCCTGAAGGCTTAGCTCTGCCGGGCGGTTTTGTGGACCGCGGCGAACGCGTCGAAGATGCTTGCAAAAGAGAGATGCAAGAAGAAACGGGCCTTGAAGTGACCCTGACGCGGCTGCTTGGTATCTACTCCGACCCCGCGCGTGATCCCAGGCTGCATACGGCTTCGGCGGTCTACATTGCCAAAGCCAGAGGCAAACCCAAAGGCGGCGACGATGCCAAAGAGGCCCATGTCTATAGATTAGATGAACTGCCTTTGGAGGAGCTGGTTTTTGACCATGCTCAAATTGTGCGGGATTATTTAAAATCCATACACTAACGGCACGCCGATAAGTACGACCGCCGCGTATACGGCGCTGACAAAGGCGCCGGTTTTGGTATAGTCACTAAACTTATAACCGCCCACGCTGCTGACCATGAGGTTGGTCTGATAGCCGTACGGACTTAAAAAGCTGGCACTTGCGCCGTAAGCTACCGCAAAGATAAAAGGCAGCGCGCTTGCATCCAGACTGAGCGCGGTAGAATAGGCAATGGGAAAGCTCAGGGCCGCAGCGGCGTTGTTGGTGATGATTTCAGTCAGCAGATAAGTTAGTAAAAACACGCCCACAAAGCTGCCGTATACGCCCCAGCTGCCAAAGATGCCGATCAGGGCATCGGCGAAGCTTTGAGCCAGCCCGGTATCGATCATCACCGCCGCCACGCTGAGTGCGGAACCCACGATCAGCACGATTTGGTAGGGAAAACGCCGCTTGATTTCACCCATTCGCAAAAATCCCGCCGCCAGATACAGTGCCAGGACAATCAGCAGCGCCTTGAACAGACTGAGAATGCCAAAAGCACCGGCAAGGACCGCACACAGAAACGAACCAAGCACAAGTGCGCTTTGGGACTTGGTAAGACTTTTGCTTTTATTGATATTGGAGAGGATATGAAAGTTTTTGGCGATATTGTCCCGGCCGTAAAAGTCGCTGCCCACCGCAAGCACCAGCGTATCGCCGACTTGCAGGGTTGCGCTGCCAATCGCACTGACATCCTCGCCGCCGCTTTTCATCGCAACGATTGCCGCGTCAAACTTTGAGCGAAAATTGCTGTCTTTGACCTGCTTGCCGATCAGGCTGGATTCGTTGGAGATGATCACTTCCACCAGGTTGGAACCAAGGTCCATCTTTTCATCAGTGAGATTGAGGCCTTTGAACCTCTTGAGGATTTCAATGTGGGCGATATCGCCGCTAAAGATCAGTACGTCATCTTCGTAGATGATCTCTTTGGGGCTCACCGGCGCCAGAAAGTGGCCGTCTCTTTTGATTTCGACCAAAAAGATCTCTTTAAGATTTCTCAGGCCGTTTTCTTCGACGCTTTTGCCTACCAGCGAGCAGTTT
The DNA here is from genome assembly GCA_964442515.1 of uncultured Campylobacterales bacterium. Lineage (GTDB taxonomy): Bacteria > Campylobacterota > Campylobacteria > Campylobacterales > Sulfurovaceae > TCS-49. The sequence goes on from CAYUAC010000111.1 coordinate 4,251, forward strand.
TTAGCAACCCTGGTTTCGATAAACCAGTCTTTTGGTTTTGTCTGCTTGTTTTCATACGCAGGCAGAAAACGCGAGGCAAACAGCAGCGCCGCAATCCCAAACACCGTGATCGCTGCGCCTACGAGGAAAAAGTCAAATATTTGCAGGCTTGGCAAGCCCTCTTTGATGGCAAAAGAGTTGACGATAAGATTGGTTGAGGTACCAATCAGCGTCATCGTTCCCCCAAAGATCGCGCTGTAGCTGAGGGGAATAAGCAGCTTTGAGGGCTTGTGATACGCATTGCTTTTGATCGTGGCAATAAGCGAGGCTACCACGGCGGTATTGTTTAAAAACGCCGACACCGCGGAGGTGAAAAAGCCAAGGCGCAGCAGGCTGGCGTAATACCCCGGCGTGATCAGCCTGTTTGAGAGGTCTTTGACAAAGGTGGTCTTTTCAATCGCCAGCGAGAGGATCAAAAGCAGCGCCAGCGTCAGAAGCGAACTGTTGACGTAGTTGCCCGCCCACTGTTCAAACTCCAGCAGTCCAAACAGATAATAACTACCCGCCACCGCGGTAAAAATCAGCGCCGGGTCAAAGCGGTTTTGCACCAGCAGCGCCAAAAGCGCCAGCAGCGAAAACGCGACAAAAAGTTGTTCCATCAGATTTTTTTGCAGCCCCACTCGGGGTAAAATTCTCTGATATAGGCATTGAGCGCACGTTCTGCTTCGCTGTAGCTTTTGATCGCGTCTTCGCCGCCTTCTTTGGCGCGTACGATCATGCCGGCAGCCAGGGTGTTGTTGGAGTATTTATCTACAACAATGAAGCTGCCCGTGTAGCGGTTGTCACCGTACGCATCGCTGGCAATAGCGCGGTCCAGACTCAGATCCACGCTTGCGATATCATTGAGTTGCAGTTTCTCAGCGTCCATATGATCAAACGTGTTGATATCTTTTTTGTAATTGATTTGGCTGATACGTCCGTTCATTACCGACGTCGAACGTTTAATGATATATTCGCTGTGCAGGTCCATGGGCGTTTCATCCATCCATACAAGCATCACTTCAAACCCGTCGCTGACGGTGGGGACCTCATCGCTTTTGACGATCATGTCGCCTCTGCTGATATCGATCTCATCTTCCAGCGTCAGCGTCACCGCCATGGGACTAAAGGCTTCACCGGCTGTGTGCAGGGCGTGTTCTTTGCCGTCGTTATCCTGCGCAAAGGGCGGAATGATCTGCTTGATTTTGCTTTCTTTGCGCGAGGGCAGGACCGTGACCCGGTCTCCTGCATTGATCGTACCGCTTGCGATCGTGCCCGCAAACCCACGGAAATTAAGATGCGGACGGTTCACGTACTGCACGGGCAGTCTGAAATGGCTGTTTGCAAGCGCATTGTCCGTAATAGGCGTGGTATCAAGCAGCTCCATCATCGGATCGCCTGCGTACCACGGCGTCTGCGGGCTGTTGCTGACGATATTATCCCCTTCCAGTGCCGAGATCGGGATGAACTCTGTCTGCAGTAAGTCGCCCCCTGGCAGCTTGTCTAAAACCTGCTGTTTGTAATCGCTTACGATTTGGGCAAAGCGGTTTTCATCATAATCTACTAGGTCCATCTTGTTGACCGCGACGATGATGTTTTTGATCCCAAGCAAAGACACGATGTAGCTGTGGCGCTTGGTCTGGGTCAGGACGCCCTGCCTGGCATCGATCAGGATCACGGCCAGATCGGCGGTACTGGCGCCGGTGGCCATATTTCTGGTGTACTGCTCATGCCCGGGGGTGTCGGCGATGATATACTTTCGCTTGTCGGTACTGAAAAAGCGGTAAGCCACATCGATGGTGATACCCTGCTCCCGTTCGCTGGCCAAGCCGTCAACCAGCAGCGCCAGATCGATCTTTTCACCGGTGGTGCCTGATTTCTTGCTGTCTTTTTCGATACTTGCCAGCTGGTCTTCAAAGATCATTTTACTGTCAAACAAAAGCCTTCCGATAAGCGTACTCTTGCCGTCATCCACGCTGCCGCAGGTGATAAAACGCAGGATCTCTTTGTTTTCGTGTTCTTTTAAATACTCTTCAATGTTTTTTGCTATCAGATCGGATTGGTGTGCCATTGCGATTTTTCCTTT
>CAYUAC010000112.1:0-2037 GCA_964442515.1 uncultured Campylobacterales bacterium
ACTTTGGCGATCCTGCTTCCAGCGACGCGTACTACGAACCAAACAGTTACGGCGGGCCGGTAGAGGACCCAAGCTTTGTCGAACCCCCTTTCCCCGTAAACGGTGACGGCGACCGCTATGACCACAGAGAGGGCAATGATGATTTCAGCCAGCCGCGAGCGCTGTTTGAGCTGATGGATGAGGATCAAAAGCAGCAGCTTTTTGGCAATATCGCCCGCCATATGGAAGGTATCCCGCGTGAAATCATCGACCGGCAGCTGGCCTTGTTTGAAAAGGTTCATCCCGATTACGCAGCCGGGGTGAAAAAAGCGATAGAGGGATAAATGGATCACCTCTCACACAAAGAAGAGCAGCGCTATATCCAGCTGCAGGAGATGGCGCTTGATTTTGCAAGGCAGGGAGAAGTCCCTACCCTTGCAAGCATGATAAAAGCGGGGCTGCCTGTAAACACCAAAGACCCCAAAGGCAACTCGCTGCTGATGCTTGCGTGTTACAACGGCAACTTAGAATGCGCCAAGATGCTTATCGCACACGGAGCTGATGTAGATGAGAGCAACGACCACGGCCACTCGATCCTGGCCGGGGCGTCTTTTAAAGGGTATCTGAATATCGTTAGAGTGCTGGTGGAAAACAAAGCCGTCATTGAAAAACACCCGATGAAAAACCCGGTTATCTTTGCCTCAATGTTTGGCAGAAAAGAGGTCGTAGACTATCTGCAAAGTATTGATCAAAAGCCGCCAGCTTTAAAAGATAAACTCTTACAAAATTTTTCGCGCTTTATCGCTTTATTTCAAAGCCGCCGCTAAAAAGCTCCCGGACTTCTTGACGCGTAACACTGCTGACACGGCTGAGTTTTGATCCTTTACGCAAAATGGCTTCAAACTCTTGACACTCACGCTCATCCGCGCAGCTGACACCCGCTTCCACGCTGCCATCAGGCAGATTTTGCACATATCCGCTAAAGCCTTTTTCTTGGGCGGCTTCCTGGATGCTTGCTCGGTAAAATACGCCCTGAACCCGTCCCTGAACTCTGTATTTGTAACTTTTCATAATCTGTATTGTACCAAATGAATTGACACTATCTTTCCTGCTTTTGTGTAAATACCTCATTTTGCACATTTTACGCGTAGGCGCCTATGTAGATAGAGGTGCCAAACTGCATGATGCGGTCATACAGGTCAAACTCTTTTTTGGTGGTTCTGCAAAGGGTCATGCCTTCCTGCGCCCAGCCGATCACTTCGGTCAGCTTTTTTGAGGGCTGCACAAACTGCCAGCGCCCCACAGTAACCACCTGTCTGGCAAAATCAGCGCGGTTTTGCTGCAGGGAAAGGTGAGAGACAAGCCCGTAACGAGAAAGCGTACGAAGGCGGATCATGCCTTTGAGGTTGGTGCATCGGTTGTAAGCTTCAAGCAGCTTGCGCGCTGCGTTTTGCACCTTTTTGTGATCATGCCCCGTTCTTGCCTGCAAAACCGCCTTGCGGATAACGACGACACCGTCGATTTGTTCGTGGATACCCATAGACCGCAGGTTTTCATCACTGGTGCCATGTTTCATATGCAACTGACGCAGCAAAACACAGTCTGGCATTAAAGCTATCATCGTCCAACCTTGTTTGTTATCTTCATGCACTTATCATAGCATAGATTTACTAATCTTTTTCTTGTTCGTCGGCTTCTTGTCTTGCCTTTTGCAGACAAATCGTAAACTGCGCACCCTCATTGAGATTTTTGGCCTCAATTGTACCTTTCATGTTTCGCTCAACAATCGTTTTGGACATGTACAACCCGATCCCGGTGCCCTGTCCCTGATCTTTTGTCGTAAAGTAAGGATCGTAAATCTTGTCTATAATCTCTTCGGGAATCTTTTTGCCGTTGTCTTTGACGGTAATGCAGGGAGGTTGGAGGTTGATTTCAATCATGCCAGTGGCGCACCCTTTTTCCAAAATAGCATCTTTGGCGTTTGCGATAAGATTCAGGATGACTTGTTCTAACTCGCTTTGCACACCCCGGACGGTGAAATCTTTTCCGCTGACCTGC
>CAYUAC010000112.1:2047-6279 GCA_964442515.1 uncultured Campylobacterales bacterium
GTTTTGACGCCAAAGAGAGTTTTGGTTTTGTCTGTTTTGAAAAAGTTTCGAAAATCATCGATGGTTTTACTCATGTAGTTAATCAAAGTCGTGTTTTTTTCAATAAAACGGTCGATAAAATTTTTGTCGAGCATACCGTCTTCATAATCGTCATCCAGATTCTGGATATTGATACTGAGCGCATTCAACGGTTGTCTCCACTGGTGCGCGATCGCACCGATCATTTCCCCCATAGCCGCCATTCGCGACTGCTGCTGCAGGAGTTGATCTTTTTGACGAAGCTGCTGCAGCTGCTCGCTGACTTTTTTCTGCAGGGAAAACTCCAGGTTTTTACGCACGGTTATATCAGCCTGAGACCCCACCATACGAAGCGGCCTGCCCTTTTTGTCAAACCTGGCTTTCCCTCTGGCTAAAATCCATACCCACCAACCCTCTTTATGGCGCATGCGAAACTCGGGAGCAAACTCTTTGTCTTTTTGCTTCAGGTAATCATCAAGCTGTTTTAAAACACTCTCTTTATCTTCGGCGTGGATTTTGGATTTCCATGCCTGAATACTGTTTTCAAACTCATCGGGAGCATACCCCAGAATCTGTTTGAACCGGGGTGAAAAATAAACGCAATCATTGACGATATCCCAATCCCACAACCCGTCGTTGCTGCCCTCCACCGCAAGCAGAAATCGGTCGCGTTCCTTTTGTAGCTGGGCTTTTGACGTTTTGACCGTTTTGACCATGTTTTGTATCGATTCACTCAGAACCCTCATCTCTTTGGATGCATCAGAAGTACTGACATGTTTGGGAATAGCGTTTTTATCCGTATCCTTAATCTGGCTTATCAATGTCTGCAGCGGCTCAATCAGTTTGAAGCGTATCAACATAAAAAGCAGGCTTATCATTACTGCCGTCATAATAAGCGCTGCGCCGATATGCCTGATCAAAAGCGTGCTCAGGTACATATTCAACTCTTCATCGGAGGCGTAAACGCTGATTTTACCGAGCTCTTTGCCGTTACTGTTTTCAATAACCGCGCTTTTGCTAAAAGCGTAACTTTGCAGCCACGAACCGTGCACGGCTTGCTTATAAGGCACGATGTTACCTTTTTTGTCCCTTATCTCACCCACGACAAACTCATCTCCGGTGAGTTCTTGCATATTGTAATCTTTTACGACAATAGCTGCGATATGGTTTCGCTGCATCAGTGAAATCAACAGGCGTTCGTATTCATTTACCGCATACGAAGAGATGAAGTAGTCCAAACTCTGCTGCAGTGACTCGCTGACGGTTTTAATATCCTGCTTGATATCAGTCAGGGCTCTTTTCTTGGCTTCCTGATAAGAATACATCGTATGCACCCCCATACTCAGGACCACTACGCCAAGAACAATAAGAACCAACTGGGAAAAAAGAGAGCGTTTGGATGAGTTGATCACAATCTTTTCTTACTCCAGTCCAAGCACGTTGCGTTTGATAACGGGCAGTTTTTGTTCTATATTTTTTTCCGAAATGGCCAAAATATCCATCTTGATCTGTTTTTTAACCTCTTTGCCGTGCAGATGATCATCCATCACGCTGACGGCTTTTTCACCCATCAAAAAAGGCTGTTGCATCGCAGACCCTACAAGCGTGCCCCGGGGGATCATCTCTAGAAACTCCGGTTCGGCATCAAAACAGACAAGCAGTATCTCTTCACTCCTGCCAAGATTTTTCATCGCATCCAGCGCGGCCTTGTAACGGTGCGATCCCTGCAGCCAGAGCGCGCTCATGTCGGGGTTGTTTTTGATCAACGCTTTGGTATACTCATAGGTTTCTTGATAGGAAAAGTCCTCCTGCTGCTTCAGCCCGGCGGCTTTAATCCCCGCTTCATCCAGGGCCTTCATGAAGCCTTCTGTCCTGGCTTTGCCGTTGGCGCGTTTTTGCGGGATGGCGATGATGCCCACGGTGCCTTCATCCTTGCCGGTTTCGCGCATTTTTTCTACTAACACCTTGCCGATTCCGTAAGCTCCCTGCTTATTATCCGAAGAGACAAAAGAGACATACTCGCCCCCGTCTGTTCCGATATCGGAGATAACTACGGGCACTCCCTCCTTTTGGGCCAGACGAAGAACTGTAACGGCCGAGGAGGAGTTGATGGGAGAAAGGATAATCCCGTCGGCACCGTTTTTGATCGCTTTAACGGTGTTTTGCAACTCTTTTTTCAAACTGTTGTCCGCGCCGTGAACCGTGATCTCATAGCCAAGATCGCGGGCTTTTGATTTGACGCCTTTGGCCATGATCTGCCAAAAAGGAATACTCATATCAGAAACCAGATATGCAAGCTTTTTTTGCGCAGCAGCCTGTGAGACAAGCCCGGTGGTTAAAACCAATAAAACGAATAATTTTGTAATCCCCTGCATTATTTTCACCCCGTCGTATTTTTTTTAGATTGTAGTACGTTATTGCTTAAAATATGGATAATTACGATAGTTAGCATACTGAGTCAACTCAAGTATAAAGTAGATGGTGGAGTGTACCGGGATCGAACCGGTGACCTCGACGCTGCCAGCGTCAATAGATAGATACTGAATGCCCTGTTTTAGGGCTTTTTAGAATTACCGTGCCAACAAACGGACACAAATTTAGGCATATTTTGACACGGTGTGACAAAAGCATTTTGAAGATTTATTTTGCCTGCCGGAGAACTTCGTCTTGCATCGCATCAATACGAGCGAGCATATCTTGATGGATGACATCTTCTTTTTCTAAAAGTTGTGCTCTTGCTTTTTTAAACTCTTCTGACTTTGTGTAGCGCTGAATTTTTTCATACTCTTTTGACTGTACAAACTGTTTGGCTTCTTGTAAGGTTTTGGCATCTACATTTTCTTGCAAATATTCATCTACAGTCATTGTACCTCCCCGTGCAACCGATTAAAAAGTTCTTTTTCATCGATATTTTTGATTATTGTACCATATTCTCTGTCAAAGAGATGCAGCATTACGTCATTTTTAAAGGTGCCTTTTATAAAAAGTGCGGTTGTAAAAGAGTTTTTGAAAGTTCTCTGCACCGTCTCAAAAGAGACTTTGCGTTTTGTCACCTGCTCTCTTGCCCGGGCAAATTCATAACTGCTTTCAAGGCTGCGATAAAAGTAACAAATTTCGATGATATAGTTTTTATCAAGCAGTCTTTTGATGTTGTTTTGCGCGATCTGCTTTTGGGCAAAGTTGGTATCCAAAATAAAGGAATATCCTTTCTTTGATGCTCTGTCAAAAAGCCAGTTTACCCCTTTTGAGGCGGGCATTTGAAAATCTTTGGCATTTGTACCGTTGTATCCGACCGGGGCAAAAAACTCACGCACCGCATCGGTATCGATATGCAGCAGATACGGTTCTTTGGCTACCCTGTTGATAGCATATTCTGTCTTTCCTGCCCCACTCGCTCCGGCGGTAAAAATAGCAACTTTGTTTTGCGGTTTTTGCAGGTTGTCAAAATAACCCGATAAAAACTTTTTTTATTTGCTTTGAGATAATCAATTGCTTCTTTTTCTAAACGCATCAACATCTTACCTTAAGTAACAATCAGTATGAGCTATTTATTATCAGTTATAAAATACGGACAAAATTCATTTTTGTTAATATCACATGATACTGGACCCATTGACTCAGTGCCTGCTTTGGGGTGAATGCATTCTTCACTTATTGTTGGTTTTGATTTTACAAAATTACCATTGCGGTTGTGACTATGTATCTTTTTTTTAACACAATATTCACATTCTGGATTTGTGTGTATCATAATTTACTCCTTGTATTTATGATGTTCATTTTTAAGTGGATACAGAATACCTTTTCTATAAATTTCAAGAATTACCGTGCCAACAAACGGACACAAATATTGGCATATTTTGACACGGTGTGACAACTCTTTCTTATCATTGTTTTTAAGACTGTATTTTTACAACAGTAGCGGTTGCAAACATAGAAATCATATTGTTTGCTGCAAAATTATGTTCAATTTTTAAACCTATAATTGCATTTCCATTCAGAGCATGTGCTTTTTCCAAAAGTTCAAGTTCCAACTCATTTTTCCCATCTTCAATAGAATTTTCAACATTATTAACTCTTCCACCGACAACATCTCTGACTGAAGAAAACAGATCCTTAAAAAGATTCATCCCATAAACTCTTTGAGCTGTAATAAAACCTAATCTTTCTTCAATAGGTAAATCTATACAAAACTCTGTAGTTATCAGTATATTTTT
>CAYUAC010000113.1:0-1160 GCA_964442515.1 uncultured Campylobacterales bacterium
CGCGCTTTGGCAAAAAGGGCAGGTGCAGCCAGAGGCAAAGCGTGTGTGGCCGCATTGATCGATATGCTGCATATGCAGGTTTTGGTATTTGTCATAGAGCAGATTGGGCATAAACGAACCGCTGTTTTTATTGATACGTTTGGTTTTGATCTTTTGTTTTTCAAAGATGGCCGTATCCACGCTGTTGACTGCAACCACGGGGCGGCCCTGCAGGTAAGGGTGCTTGATACGTTCACAGCTGACAAAGAAACAGTCAAGATCGATATGGATATACATCATCTTCCTTGTGTAAAAAGTTAATAATTAACCAATAAGTCAATTAAATTATCACATAAGTTAACTTAAAACAACAATTATGATTTGTAAGATGAATTTTTGTATAATAGGCGTAACAAGAGTTTTTGGAGTTGCGATGAAAGATTTTTCCAGGGTCCTGTCCAGGATGAAAGAGTTTATTGAAGGTGAAAAGATCACGGATAAAAGCGTGGCAAGCCTGCTTGGTGTCAAGCCCGAGTATCTTTCACGCTGCAAAGCCACGGGTCATATTCCCTATGAAAAGGTGGTGGGCTTTTGCCGGCAGCGCGGACTGGATCTGAACTACATCCTTTTTGGCAACAGCGCGGGCGTGGGGCCAGACGATGATGACAGGACCGTGCGGATCAAGCTGCTGCACGATGTGTTTGGTTCCTGCGGCGGCGGGGGTGAAATGGTCAGTGACGAACATGAGTGGCTGCGGCTGGATAAAACGGTGCTAAACAACCTCTGTCCCACCGTCAATCCCAGACACTTAGAAAGCATCAAAGCCGTAGGCGATTCGATGGAACCCGCGATCAAAGACGGCGCGATCGTCTTTTTTGACAAAAACGATACCAATATCAACAAAGCCGGCATCTTCGCGCTTCGAAGCCGTGGCGGCATCTTTATCAAGCGGGTGTTTTTAGGCATAGACGGTTCGGTGGAACTGATTTCGCAAAACAGTATTTATCCCCCCGAACGCGTCGATATCGATGAGATTTTCATTATCGGCCGCGTTCTTGGCACGATCGAGCGGGTTTGACGTGATAGAAAAAGTGATCGATTTCGCGCTGCGGCGGCCGATACTCAACCACATGCTGCTGCTGTTTCTGGCGGTGACGGCGGTATTTGCCTACATCAATATC
>CAYUAC010000113.1:1170-6050 GCA_964442515.1 uncultured Campylobacterales bacterium
CGACCCTGCTTGATACGATGGCGGTGGGCAGTATCGAAGAAGATGTGATCAACCTTTCTCAGACGGCCAAGGTGACTTCCGTGGTCAAAAACGGCTCTTTTATCATCACCGCCGAACTCAAAGACGGCTACGAGGCAACCGAGGTGGTTGATGATATCAAGGATATCGTCACCGCCACCAAACCCGATCTGCCTACGGATATGGATGAACCTACCGTCAAAGCCGTGGAACTGAGCTTCCCTTTGATCAATATTTCCCTTTTTGATGAGAGTAAGACCAAGGAGCAGATGCTTGCAATTGCCGCTAAGCTGAAAACGCGCCTGATGGGCTTTGAGGATCTCAGCGAAGTGATCATCAGAGGCAACAGCGATCTGCAGATAGAGATTACGCTGGATGAACAAAAGCTGCAAGCCTACGGGATCGATCCGGGGGTGCTTGTCAATGCTCTTTCTTCCATCTCTTCGATCTATCCGGCAGGGTTGATTGAGGAGCAAAAACGCCACTACTATCTCTCTACGGCTAACGGTACCACGGATGCAAAGCAGCTTGCTGCTACCCGTATCAAGGTCGGCGGCAAGGTTTTGACGCTGGGCGATGTAGCCGATGTGCAAAGCGTACTGTCCACGCCCGATACGATTTCACGCTTTAACGGCAAGGAAAATATCACCGTAAGTATCAGCAAGGGCGAAGAGGGTGATTCGATCGAGCTGGTCAAAGCGATCAAAGGTGAACTTGAGGGGTTTTTGCAAGATTATCCCGGAGTTGCGTACGGCACCTTCGCCGATACCTCTATCTGGGTGAAAAACCGCTTAAATAATGTGGTTTCCAATATCGCGTTTGGCCTTATTCTGCTTTTTGCCGCGCTGTTTTATTTTATCAATTACCGCATCGCTTCGGTGGTGGCTATCGGTATCCCGACCAGCTTTGCCATCGGGCTGATCGGGGCGTATTACGTGGGCTTTAGTCTCAATATGCTGACCCTGCTTGGCGCCCTGATCGCTCTTGGGATGCTGGTGGATGAAGCCATCGTGGTGGCAGAAAATATTTACCGCCATATGGAAGAGGGTAAAAGCCGCCATGAAGCCGCCATTGTCGGGGCCAAAGAGATGTTTCCGGCGGTACTGACGGCCACGGCGACCACGATCTTTGCGTTTTTGCCGATTTTGACCATGACCGGGTCGGTGGGCAAATTCATGCAGGTGCTGCCGGTGATGATCGTGATCTTGCTGTTAAGCTCGCTTTTAGAAGCGTTTTTCTTTCTGCCCCTGCATGCAAAGCAGCTGCTGAAAAAAAACATAAAAGAGCGTTCAGGCGGGATTTGGGAGTTTAACAAAAAGCTTTACAGGCGCGTGCTGGAAGCGGTGCTGCACAGGCGCCTGCTCTCTTTGGCCGTGATCGTAACAAGTATCCTTGCTCTTACTTTTGTGTTGGCAAAAACGATGAAGTTTGAGTTTATGGCTCCTTTTGACACTACCCAGATTTATATCACCGGTTCAGTGGGACCCGGACAGACGCTTGCGCAGTGTGAAGAGGGGATCAAAACCGTGGAACAAGCGATCATGGAAGATATCCCTTTTGATAATGAAATGGCTTCTATCAGCTCTATTGCCGGGCTCAAGCTGGACGGCCAAAACAAGCCGATGATGGAACCCTTTTATTTTCAAGTTTTTGTCAACCTGCATGAACGGGCACCGGGTAATTTCGTAGAGCGCTATATCACCCCCTATCTTTCGCCAAAATACGACGACAGCGATATGATCAGACAAGACAGCGCTTTTGTGATGAAAAGCAGGGTTGATAAAGCGCTTAAAGGTTTGCAGCAAAGCGGCCGTTTTGAAGAGCTCAAAGTCTTTGTGCCCCAGACCGGGATCGTCAAAAATGATATCGAGATCGCTTTCAGCGGGCGGCAGGAGACGGTCAAAGAAGCCATAGAGCGCATAAAGGCTAAGCTGGAAGGTATCAAAGGTGTCAGCGACGTCGATGATGACTTGATGCAGGCCAATTTTGAGCTGAAACTGCGGCCAAACAGCTACGGCCAGAGTCTTGGGATCGATGAGGGGTATCTGCTGCAAGCGCTCAAACCCTTTTATCTCAAAGCTTCCTATGCCAAGTTTTACAGTGATGAGGGTGTGGGCAAAATCAAGCTGCAGGGCCGGCAGAAAGATAATCTGAGCTATCTTAAAAACGCCGATATCCAGATTCCCGGAACAAAACAGTTTGAAAAGCTTGGCAACCTGGTGACAATCGAAAAAATCCCCGCGTATTCCAGAGTGCAAAAAGAAGACAACAAACGTATCAACTCCGTTACCGCCGTTTTGCAAAAAGAGCAAACTTCAACAGCGGTCTACAGCCGGCTGGAACCGGTACTGCAGGATTTGCCAAAAGAGGTGTCGTATACGATCAAAGGCGAGCAGGAAGAGAATAAAAAGGTGCAAAAAGAGTTGGGCCAGGCGTTTGTGATCGCTTTGCTTCTGATCTTTGTGGCGCTGGTGTGGATGTTTGATTCGATCCTGAAATCTCTGATCGTGCTTTCAACGATCCCGCTGAGCGTGCTTGGCGTGCTGGTGGGGCACAAGCTGCTTGGGCTTAATATCTCCATGCCCACACTAATCGGGATCACGGGGCTTGCGGGCGTGATTGTTAATGACGGCATTATCATGATGGATTTTATCCGGAAAAAACAGACGCTAAGCGGCGTGGCAGAAAAAGCGATGCTTCGGCTTCGGCCGATACTGCTGACAAGCGTGACGACGTTTCTGGGGCTTTTTTCTCTGATCTTTTTTGCCTCGGCCCAGGCGCTTATCCTGCAGCCCATGGCCGTATCGCTTGGCTTTGGAGTACTTTGGGCGACGGTGCTGAATCTGTATTTCGTGCCGCTGATGTATAGTCTGTTTTATGTGCGAAAAAGCACAAACGGAAGTAGTAGATAGTGCTTAATTATAAACTTTTTATTATGGTATAATCAATTCTTATTGTTTTTGGCGGTATTGGATACGTTATTTTTGACACCCTTAAGCATTTCAGTAAAAGGACAAACCATTAAAATGGCTTGAAAGTGCGTGTATTTAGGCGCTTAGTACTATCTTGAAAAAAAGTAAAATGATGCTATAATCTAAACAAAATCAAAAAGGAGAGTATAATGAGAAAATTAGTCGTTGCTATAAGCGCGCTTATGCTTGGGTTTGGCGCCGCAAATGCACAGAGTGACAGCGTATACGCAAATATGGGACTTTTGGAGCAGGGCCTTACAAACATCCAAAAAGGATTTTTGTATAATTCTGATGCGATGATTCAAAGCGGGGTGCAAAACCTGGTTGAGGCTGAAGACGCAATCAGCGCCAAAGATCGGTACGATATGGCTAAAGCGGGGATGAGCGAAGCTGCTATCACCAATATTACAGATTCTATGCGTGATCATATCAAAGAACTTGACGCTGCCGTAGAAAAAGGGCAGATGGGCGAAGCGGCCAGTGCGTACAGCAACGTCGTAAAAGACTGTGTTACCTGCCATATCGCTATTAGAGACAGATAATACCAGGCCCCTTTGGGGCCATCTTGCATAAACTGTCAAAAAGATTCTACAAACTTCCGCATTTTTTGAATATACTGATACAAAACCCATAGTAAAGGCTTTTTATGGATATTGCCGCCATGCGCAGGGAATATACGCAGGCAGGACTGCACAGACATGATCTCAAGGATGACCCTTTTATGCAGTTTGATGCATGGTTCAAAGAGGCCATAGACGCTGATCTGCTGGAACCAAACGCGTTTGATTTGGCAACTGTTGGAAATGACATGCAGCCAAGAAACCGGGTGGTGCTTTTAAAATACTTTGACACAGACGGATTTGTCTTTTTTACCAACTATGACAGTATCAAAGGCCGCCAGATAGAACAAAACCCAAAAGCGGCGATGCTTTTCCCCTGGCTGAGTCTGGAACGCCAAGTCAAGATAGAAGGCAGCGTGGGCAGACTCAGCAAAAAAGATTCACTCAAATACTTCCTCTCTCGCCCCAAAGGCAGCCAGCTTGGCGCGTGGGTATCCAAACAAAGCAGTGTGATCAGTACCCGAAAACTGCTGGAACAAAAAATGGACGAGGTTAAACGCCGCTTTGACCAGGGTAAGGTACCCATTCCCGATTTTTGGGGCGGCTACAAGATATACCCGCACCGTTTTGAGTTTTGGCAGGGACGCCAAAACAGGCTCCATGATAGGTTTTGCTACTGCAAAGAGGAAAATGAATGGAATATTGAAAGGCTCAGTCCTTAAAAATAAATGGCATCTTGAGAGAAAAGATCAAATTCATTAGGTAATATTTATAAAAAGTCAATCCGTGTGAAGTAATGAAATTAGCAAAAAACCCAGTCTGGGTTTGACGGATTGCCTTTTCAAACTGTTGCAAATTTTGCCAGGTTAAACAAATACCACCCCCAAAAGCAATCTATTATTTGAACTATCCCAGGTTAAATATAAGATACGGTAACCAAGCGATGAGAGTGCTAAATACTAACAAAAACGGTTATGTCTCTACGACAAGCGTACAAGAAAGTGAAGTTTACGTTCATTCAATGGGAGACGGTATTAAAAAGCGTAAGGAATAGACAAGATTTCAAATGCCGTATAAGGGGGAGAAAACTTCGTTACTTTATCAAAAGCAGCCCCATAAAAAAGCAATACACTTAATTAAAATAAATAACTAATAATTAAAATTAAAATGATTTATAAGAACTTAAGAAGCTTTTTGTAATAATGGTAAGAAGCTTAAATAAATAAACTACTATTATAACTTATACTGATTAATAACTTTTCTTCATACATCCGCGTTGGGCTTTTTGGTTCTTGTTTTTAAAAAAGGATTAGCAATGGGAATGGTCATT
>CAYUAC010000114.1:0-6027 GCA_964442515.1 uncultured Campylobacterales bacterium
GCATCACGTCCCAACACCGGTTGGTCTATAAAATAATCGGTGATCTGATTGTCGTGCCCCAGTGTAGGTATTATTACTAAAGCCCGGCAAAATAATCTCTGGCAAATGAGATTCTTGCCTCAAGTCCTTTCTTACACTCTTTTTCCTTCGCGCAGCTGTTGCAGATATCGATCAAATCGAATTTTTCATTATTGTCTTTCATTTTTGTCATTTGCAGGATGTGATCATGGTAATAGCCCCGCATATTGGTATCCATGACAAAATCCTCACATCCTTTTTGTTTGTGTAAAGAATTCATGATTACGCCTTTTATATTAGACTATGCAAGAAACTTTCCGTGGTATATATTTTTTACAATAAGCTTTGCAGGGAACACTATCTGTAACGCAAAAACTATACAATAAAAAATTTTACAGAAAGCATGGTTATGGCATTACACGCAACCAAAGACGGCACATACGCCTTTGCAAAACAATTTAGCGGGTATAAAGATTTTTATATGCCCCATAACGGGCTGTATTTTTCCAAGCTGGGTCTTGGAACGTTTAACAAAGAGCCTTACAAAGAGGAAAACTACGACTTTGATTACGTCGCTTCGGTAAAAGAAGCCATCGCAAACGGGATCAACTTCATCGACACCGCGAGCAATTACCGCTACGGCGAAAGTGAAAAAGATATCGGCAAAGCGCTGCGGGATATGATAGAAACCGGTGAAATCTCAAGAGACAATCTCATCATCGCCTCAAAGGGCGGCTTTATTCCTCTTGAGTATCCCTTTCCTAAAAACCCCTACCGCTGGATTGAAAAAAATATCATTCAAAAGGGCTTGGCCGAGCCTTCAGATATCGAGCTGGACCAGCACTGCATGACGCCTGATTTTATTGAGCACTCCTGCAGACAGTCGCTGCGAAATATGGGAGTTGACTGCCTTGATATCTACTTTTTGCACAATCCCGAGATGCAGCTTTTAAAGCTGGGGTATGACAAATTCCTGCAGCATGTTGAAGCCGTTTTTGAGCGAATGGAAAAGTTAGCTGATGAAGGCATTATCAAAACCTACGGCGTAGCGGTCTGGAACGGCTTTTTCGAAAACGCGCAAAAACAGGAGCACATCAACCTCAGTGACCTTGTGACTCTTGCCCAAAACGTCGGCGGCAAACATCACCGCTTTGGCTATATCCAGGCACCTTTTAATATGGGCAAGACCCAGGCCCAGACCCAGGCAAGCCAGCAGCTTGATAACGGCTCCGAAGTTAGCCTGCTGCAGGCGGCAAAAGAGCTTGGTATAGGCGTGATCGGCAGTTGTTCGCTGCTGCAGATGAATCTGTTTGCCAAACCCTTTAAGCCCGAAGTCGGGTATATTCTCGACCGCGGGATGGGGCTGCAAAGCGATATACAGCTTGCGCTGCAGTATGTGCGTTCAACGCCCGGGATTATTTCGTCGCTGTTTGCTTCCAAAAGTCCCGATCATATCGCTCACAACTGTGAAGTGTCCTGCGTTAAAGCCGTGCCGCCTAAACTCTATAACATGATGTATAAGGTATAAATATGATTTATGACATTATCGTAATCGGCGGCGGTATAGCAGGGCTCATGGCTGCTATTGAAGCAAAAACCCCGGGGAACAAAGTCGCTATCATGACCAAGGGCAATATCTTTAAATCCAACAGTTCCCTTGCAAGCGGCGGGATCAACACGGTACTTGAGAGCGATGATAAAGCCGTGCAAAAACATATAGACGATACCCTGGCCGGCGCAAAAGGTCTGGCGGACGAAAAGGCGGTGAAGCATATGTGCCAAAACGCCGGGCGCATCATCGAAAAGCTGCAGTATTTTGGCGTGGAATTTGACAAAGATGAACACGGGCAAACAGCCCAGCGAAGCTTTGGCGGCGGAAGCGCACAACGTACCTGCTATGTGGGTGATAAAACCGGTTCGGCTATCACTATGGCACTGATCAAAAAAGCAAGAAGCGTAGGTATCGAGTTTGTGGCAAATACATATGCAATGAATCTGGCCAAAAGCGGCAAAAATATCAGCGGCGTGATCGCGCTTAGAAGGATGGATTCTTCGGTGATGGTTTATCCGGCAAAAGCGGTAATCCTAGCCGGAGGCGGATACGCCGGTATCTACAGAGGGCACACAACCAATGCGCCTGATTTTACCGGCGATCTGCTGGCGCTTGCTCTTCGGGCCGGGCTGGAACTGAAAGATATGGAGTTTGTACAGTTTCACCCCACCGGCTTTACCAAAACCGCGTACCTGGTCAGTGAAGCCGCCAGAGGCGAGGGCGGTTATCTTGTCAATAGCAGGGGCGAGCGCTTTGTGGATGAGTTGGCCACCAGGGATGTCGTGGCAAAAGCGGTGTATGATCAGATACAAAGCGGCAGTGAAGTCTTTATCGATCTGCGCCATCTTGATACAAATGTACTGGAAACAAAGCTGCCCGGGCTGTATAAAGCCGCTATGATGCAAGCAGGCATCGATCTTGGCAAAGAATTGCTGCCCATAGAACCCAAAGCGCACTACAGCATGGGCGGCATCGCTTCGGATATGACCCAAACATCGCAAAAAGGAGTCTTTGTCTGCGGTGAAGCCGCGGCAACGGGCGTACACGGGGCCAACCGCCTTGGCGGAAACTCTCTGCTCGAAGGCGCCGTTTTTGGCGAGCTGGCGGGCAAAAACGCGCGCATTTACAGCGCCAACAAAGCGTTTGACTGTGTGGATTACAACCAGGTCGCCAAAGATATCGCGCTGGTTGACCGGGCGTTTTTGGGTGAGACGACCAAAAACTTCAACGCTATGCGCATCTCTATGGGAAAAGTGCTGTTTGAAAAAGCAGGCATCATTAAAGATGAAACCTCTTTAAAGCAAGCATTTGATTATATGCGCTATCTGCGGCGCCAGGCTATTACCCTGCACACGGTGGATAAAAGCAGGGCTAATAACGTGGAGCTTGTGGGAATACTGGAACTTCGAAACGCCCTGGAAGTGGCCGAGGCGATGGTGCTTGCTACACTGCGCCGCAAAGAAAGCCGGGGCAGCCATCTGCGAAGCGATTACACCAAAGAAAACGAACAATATAAACGCAGTCTCTTACTCCGTGAAAAAAATCGCATGTTCAGTATCGATTTTGAGCAAAAAGGGATTTTGCGGACGATACGTAAGTTTTTAACCAACTAAAAAGGAGAAAGTTATGGCAAAAGTGATGCTAAGAGAAAATGAGGGAAAAATATACTTTTACGTGGCCAAAAAGGATATGGAAGAAGTGATCGAATCGCTGGAATTTGACGGCGATGAAAAGTGGGGCGGTGAAGTAACACTGACAAACGGAGAAACATGGTGGATCAAACCCGGAAAGAAAAAGCTGCCAAAAGAGGAGATGTGCAAAAAAATAGCAGATTGAATATTATATAACCATAAAAATTGTCTATAATACTTTCATAGTTGTTAAAATATTCTATATAAATATATGTAAAAAGAGTGTTATTATGGAAGAAAAATGCGAAATCTGCTTAACCAACAAAGAGTTGAAAGTTTTATATGAAATTTCGTTGCTGGTATCCAAAGCATACGATCTTGAAACATCGATAGAAAAATCGCTGCGTATATTGAAAAACGGGTTAGAACTTAATAATTGTGTTATATATCTGCTTGAAGAGGAGCGTTTAAATACTTTTGCTTCAGTCGATTTCACAAAGCAGCAGAAAATCCTCTCCTCCTTTCGGATGGGAGAGGGTGCTACGGGCTTGGCTGCACAGAGCAAAGAACCCGTAGTGGTTGAAAACGTGCACAACGATATCCTTTTTTTAAACAAATCGGGCAATAGAAACAACCAAACGATCTCTTACGTTGCCGTGCCGATGCTTATAGACAAGGATGTCATCGGGGTCCTCAGCGCAAATTTGACCAAAAGGACCGAGATCGATTTTGATGAAACGATCCGTATTCTTACCATAATAAGTTCGATCTTTGGACAGGCGATTCATTCGTATCAGTTAAACAAACAAGAAAAAGAGCGGCTCAAAGACCTCAAACAATATTATAAAATGGAGTGGGATTCCAAAGTCCACAATTTCGGCGATATCATCGGTAAATGCGAAAAGATGGAAAACGTATACAAAGTGATCGGCCAAATTGCTGACAGCAACGTGACGATTTTGATCCGGGGTGAAACCGGGACAGGGAAAGAGCTGGTTGCTTCAGCTATTCACCAACGAAGCCGCCGCAAGGAAGAACCTTTTATCAAGCTCAACTGTGCCGCCATTACCGACAGCTTGATCGAAAGTGAGCTTTTCGGGCATGAAAAAGGAGCGTTTACCGACGCTAAAGAGATGCGCAAAGGGCGTTTTGAATTGGCTGACGGGGGGACGCTTTTTCTTGATGAGATCGGTGATATCTCCGCCTCGGCACAGGTAAAGCTGCTTCGGGTCCTGCAAGAGCGTGAATTTGAACGCGTCGGCGGGGGCAAAACGATCAAGGTCAACGTGCGCCTGATTGCCGCGACCAACAGGGACTTGGAACAGATGGTTCAAGACGGGGAGTTTCGGGAAGATTTGTATTATCGCCTGAACGTTATCCCCATCGACCTGCCGCCGCTGCGGGAACGGGGCGATGATATCAAGCTTTTGGTGAACTTTTTTATGGAAAAATCGATGAAAAACCACAAAAAAAGCGTCACCCTCACTGACGAAGCGATGGAGCAGCTGTGTTCCTATCCGTGGCCGGGCAATATCCGCGAACTGGAAAACACGATCGAGCGCGTTGTATTGATCGGCAGCGAAAAAGGGGTCGATGCAAAGCAGATGCATCTGCTGCTGCCCGCGCTCAATGACAGCAATCTCAAGGATTCCGGCAAAGCGTCTTTGCCGGGAAAAACACTGCAACAGATCGAAAAAGAAGCGATTGAAAAAACGCTGCAAGAGTGTGATGACAACATCCCAAAAGCAGCCAAACAGCTTGATTTGACCCAGCGTCAGCTTCGATACAAGATACAAAAATACAGGTTTTAGGAGCACATATGCAGACAGTAGAAACAGTCGAGGATTTTTTGGACGCAGGGTATATGGCAGAGGATTTTGAAGCATGTGATCCCGCAGGCAACATGGTGAACATACGGCGCCAGTGTAAGCCGGCTATGATGCAGCTTTTTATCTCAATACCGTTTGTAAGCCAACCGTTTTTGAGTGAAATCACTGCGCTTGATCGTCTGCTGCAAGAGTCGCAAGTGCCTATGCGCTGTTTTTTGATCCTTTCGGTTAAAACAAACCGGCAGCAAAGAGAAGAAGCCAGGAAGTTCAAAAAGCTGCAACTGTTGATTGATAACGAAGAAGAGTTCGGGCAGATGTATGGGACTCAAATCATCAGCCGGGCGTATAAAGACCTGTTGTATAAAGCACTGTTTCTTGTCAGCAAAGACGGCGCCGTTTTTTACGTGGATATGCCAAAAACGTTGCAAGAAGCTTTTGATTTACAGCGCTTTATCATAGAAGCCAACAAGGCTTACAGCACGTATGACGGTACGGGCTGTCACTGATAGCAGAAGGCAGATAATGGATACGACACAGATACACTGCAGTTTTTGCGGCAAAAATAAAGATCAGACCAAAAAGCTCTTTAGCGCAGAAGATACCCATATATGCGATGCGTGCTGTCAACTCTGTGCTTCGGTTATGCAAAAAGAAACCCTCAAAGAACAAAAACAGCAGTTTCAGCGGGGGTTGAGCGTACCTGAAAAAATTAAGCAGCATCTTGACAGCTACGTCATCGGGCAGGAGGATGCCAAAAAAATCCTCGCTGTTGCTTTGTACAGTCACTATAAGCGCATTGACAAGCCCGTTTTGGATGATGTGGAATTGGAAAAAAGCAATATCATGATGATAGGCCCTTCAGGCAGCGGCAAAACGCTGCTTGCAAAATCTCTTGCAAAAGTGATGGATGTACCCTTTACCGTTGCCGATGCTACTGCCCTTACCGAGGCCGGATACGTGGGAGAGGATGTCGAATCCGTTCTTTCAAGGCTTTTGG
>CAYUAC010000115.1:0-5919 GCA_964442515.1 uncultured Campylobacterales bacterium
TTCAAATAAAGGCCGCTTCTAAAAACCCTCCATCCCTGGCTGCGGGGCTATTAACCATCAGTTAACGCTGCTTGGCTACCATTGTGGTTACTTTAAAAAAAGAGGTTATCTATGTCACTGCTACGCTTATTCTTTTCTTTTTACACCACCATCACCCTCCTTGCGATCCTGGCAATCGGGGCGGCGGTGGCTACGTTTGTTGAAAACGACTTTGGCGCGGAAACGGCCAAAGCCCTGGTATACAGCGCCAGATGGTACGAAATCGTATTAGCGCTGACCACGGTCAATATGATCGGGGGAATGTACCGTTATAAAATGTGGCGCCGCAAGGGGATGTTTTTGATCCACGGCGCTTTTGTCGTTATCTTTATCGGCGCGGCCATGACGCGCTATTTCGGTTATGAGGGAATGATGCCCATACGCGAAGGACAGACGACCAACAAAATGCTCTCCAGCCAGCCCTACCTGCAGATAGAAGTTGACAAAGACGGTGAGGAATATTACAGTGAAGACCGGCTGCTGCTGCCGGCGGTAGGCAATCCAAGCTACCACAAAGCGTTAGAACTTGAAGACAAAACGATTGAGATCAACCTGCAAGAATACAGGCTCGCAGAGCAAAACGGTGCGAAGATGGGGATTGCCCGTTTTAAAGTCACCGTGGGCGATGAGATAAAAGAGTACAAACTCATCGGCACAGGCGGTATGGAAGGGGTGAAAAAAACCCATGAATTTGACGGCGTAAAAGTCAGTCTCACCCGCGGCAGCAAGGATTTGTACCTGCCCTTTGAGTTGAAACTGCGCGATTTTGATATCGACCGCTATCCGGGCAGTATGTCACCTTCCAGCTATGCCAGCGAGGTAACCGTGATCGATGAGGACAATAACAAAAACTTTGAATACAGGATTTACATGAACCATACACTCAACTACGGCGGGTTTAAGTTTTTTCAGAGTTCATACGACCAAGACGAGAAAGGCACCGTTCTTTCAGTCAACAAAGACCCGGGCAAAACACCGACCTATATCGGATACTTTTTGCTTACGCTTGGCTTCTTGCTGAACCTGTTTGATTCCAAAAGCCGCTTTTCAAGACTTCGCAAATACCTGAAGAAAAACACCGCCGCAGCAGTTTTAGCAGTGGCCGCCCTTGCATTCCCGGTACACAACCATGCCGCGCAGGAACCACAGCAGTCACCCCTGGAAATGGCAAAAGAATACACCAAGGATTTCAAACAAAACTCACAAAAGACGGCCAAACTCTTTGGCAAACTGGTCACACAGTCCAACAGCGGCCGGATGCAGCCTGTCAACACCCAGGCTATTGAAGTGCTCAATAAGATTTCGGGTAAATCCCAGCTGTACTCCATGCAGGCCGAACAGGTTCTGCTTGGCATGATGACAGCCCCCGAAATCTGGCAGGGACTCCGCATTATCAAGGTCAAACACCCGGCACTGCAAAAAAAGCTGGACACCAAAGAGGGGTATATCGCTTTTAATGATGCGTTCAGCCAGGAGGGGCAGTATATCTTAAAAGAAGATGTTGAAAAAGCCACCCGCAAAGACCCCAAAAATATGGGAACGTACGACAAGGATATCATCAAGCTTGATGAACGCCTCAACATCACGTATATGGTTTTTAACGGCTCCATTGTGCGCCTCTTTCCAAAACCCGATGATCCAAGCAATACCTGGTATCCGCCGCTGATCGCGCTGGAGCAGTTTCCCTCACCCCAAAACGCCGAGGTAGCCGACGCGGTTCAGGGGTTTTTCGGATCCGTGATCAATGCCGACTGGGAGCGGGCACAGCGCTATATCCGCAATATCGAAGATTACCAGAAAAAATACGGCAGTGAAGTAATCCCAAGCGATACGCAGATACAGCTTGAGATACTGATGAATGAATCCAAACTGTTTCCAAGCCTGACCGTGGCGTATGTCCTGATCGGTCTTGTTTTACTGGTTTTAGCCTTTACGCAGGTCTTTAAACCATCGCTGAAATTCAAAAAAACCCAGCTTGCCTTTATCGTGCTGCTGACCATCCTGTTTGTATTGCAAACGGCTGGTATGGGGATGCGCTGGTATATCAGCGGCCACGCTCCCTGGAGCGACAGTTACGAATCGATGCTGTATATCGCATGGTCGGCGCTGCTTGCGGGACTGCTCTTTTTTCGAAACTCTTACCTGGCTCTGGCCGGGACGACTGTTATGGCCGCGGCGTTTATGTTCTCAGCCCACCTAAGCTGGATCAATCCGCAGATTACCAACCTGGTTCCGGTGCTCAAATCCTACTGGCTGACTATTCACGTTTCTGTTATTACCGCAAGTTACGGATTTTTGGGCCTTGGCGCGATCCTTGGCTTTTTCGCGCTGGTCCTGTTTAATTTCAGAAGCAGCAGCCGCCCCCACATCGACAGCGAAATTAAAAAGATCACGGCGATCAATGAGATGACGGTGATTTTAGGTTTGAGCCTGTTTACGGTGGGTAACTTTTTAGGCGGCGTATGGGCCAATGAAAGCTGGGGCCGGTACTGGGGATGGGACCCCAAAGAGACATGGTCGTATGTACTGATTGTCGTGTATGCCATTGTCATTCACCTGCGTTTTATCAAACCGCTGAACAATCCCTATACTTTCAGTGTTGCCTCGCTGCTTGCGTTTTCGACGGTACTGATGACGTATTACGGCGTGAACTTTTATCTTTCGGGGATGCACTCCTACGCTTCGGGCGATCCGGTACCCATTCCTGCCTGGGTTTATGTGCTGACCGCGGTTGTCTTTATCACCATCATGACAGCCTTCAGGAAAAAAGATCTTCCAAAGATCATGTAAGCCAGAGTTTTCCTTTGCCTTCAGGGTGCTTTTAAAAAAGCCCCCTGAAGCGTTCATACACCTTATCTCCCAGCTTTTCTTTCAGCTTTTCCTTTGCCTTTTTCTCAATTTGCCGCTCTATCTCTTTTCGAAGCAGGCTTTCATAATCGACAGCGTCTTTAAGATTGTCCGTATTACCGTCAATACCGAGGGTGTAGGCGTGTTTTGGCAGCGTTAACTCCAGACTGCCCCGGATACGGCCCGTATCAGTATCGATAAAAAGGTCTTTGCTTTGAACTCTGGCTTTTTCCATACTGAGCGTAAAATCACTGCGGGTTTCACTGCCGCTGAGATTGCTGTGGAAAAACCCCTCTTCTATCTGCCGGGCACTCAGATCAATCCCGCGGTAGCGTTTGATCGCTTTGGTAAAAAAGTTTTCACGCATACGGCTGCCGGCCAAATCCGCGCGGAGGCGGCCTGTCTTGTCATTCAGGCTGTAGCTGCCTTCAAAATCCGTTTGGCCTGTTAAAAGTTTGGGTTTTTGCAGCGTATGCAAAAGCTTTAAGATATCTATACCGCTGCCCGAAGTCTCAAAATGCCCGTTTTGGTAACTCATCTTTATATCGCCGCCAAAAGAGGAGGTGTTTGCATTGACAAGCACCCCGCCCGCAACAGCACTGTCATAAATTACGTCAGCGTCAAACTCCGCACTTCCTTGCAGCTGCATTTGTGTCACGCTCTGCAGACGGCTGAGATCGGAAATACTAAGTCTAAGCGGGGCAAACAGCGTATTGTCTTCCAGATTGTATGCCACCTCTTGCCCCTGCACCCGCACCAGATCGCTGTCTATACGCAGTTTTGAAACCACGCTGCTTTTTTCAAGCGTACTTTCTGCCCGAAGGGAGAAGGCGTTGTGAGATCCGATGTCCATTCCCGTCACCTTTTTCAACAGCGCCGCGTCGAAACGGCCGCGCGTAAGCTTGGTGAGCACTCTTCCCTCAAGCGCATCTGCGCCCCGGCACAGATCAAAGACGATATCGGCCCTGCCTTTGGCAACCTTCTCGCGCTTGGCTATCTGCAGCAGTTTTTGCAAAGAAAGATGCCGCACGCTGCCCCGCAGACGCTCAAGCTTTTTGTCTTTGATCAGGGCATTGGCATCGGTATCAGACCCCGCGGCAGATGTTTGCATGGAAATACGTAATTCATCAAAAGTGCCGCTGTAGCTGCCGTCGGCCGAAAAATCCCCCGCAAGTTTGTATCCGATGAGGGGTTCTAACTGCGAAAGTCTGGGAACGCTCACCTCGTAATCACCGCGAATCTGTTTTTGGTCGGCTACCTTCCCCGCGCTAAAAAACGATAGAGGCGTACTTTTGAGGGCTAAATCATAGGTGAGGGTTTCTTTGACTTCCGCCCGGCCCCCGGCTTGAAAACCGTTATCTGCAAGGATGATGCCGTAGTTTTCTTCCAGCCACTTGGCACGCAGCTTGCCCTCTTTGATAAAAAATTTGATATCTCCGCGCGGACGCGTAACCAGATCAGCAAGGTCTGCATCGATCTGGAGCCGGCCGCTTGCTAAAGGATCGTTGTAACTCATCCACAAAAGCTGCCCCACAGAAAAATCTCTGCCCGCAACCTCAAGCTTTGTCACACTGTTTTGTACGATGCGGGCGCTGTACTCTGCCCGCCCCTCTGCGCTTTTTAGCGTGCCCTCCACGGCGATATCGCGTAAGCTGCCCGCTACAGTCCCGGATATACGCAGCCCGCCCCGCAGACGCTGCCGATGCAGATCTTGCAAATCCCCCAAATCATCAACGTCCAGTTCATACTCTCCCCGCAGTGTCCGCGAAAAGATATTAAACGTTCCCGCAACCTTCACTGTCGTACTTTCGCCAAGCGCAGCCCGGGCCGCAAAACTGTTAAATCGCAGAGAGAAATCTTGTAAAACAACTCCGGTACCCGTTTGCTGGCGCAGCTGTTTTTGCACATAGGGTTTGATCAGATCGTTGCCCGCCCCGGTAAAAGCAAGCACGTAAAATGCAACAAACAGCACTAGCAGAATCGCAAGCGCCCAAAACAGCAGTTTCATGATTTACACCCCGGGGGCGGGTTCGTGCAGTAAAAACCCCTGAGAATAATCGATCCCCAGCTCTTTGACCTTTGCAAACACTGCTTCGTTGCTGACAAACTCCGCAACCGTTTTCATACCTCTTTTTTTAGCAAAGTCGATAATGGTTTTTACAATCTCTTCACTGTCTCTGTCTTTGTCGATATTTTTTATCATCGACCCGTCTATCTTGATATAATCGGCCTGAAGCTTGATAAGATACTCAAAATTGGAATACCCGGTCCCGAAATCATCAATAGCAATCTGTACGCCAAACTCCCGCAGACGGCTGATAAAGGAAACAACCTTTTGGTTTTTGCTGTCGATCCCTTCGCTTTCAACCATCTCTATGACCAGCCGTCTGCCGATATTATACGTGGCGAGCTTGTCAAACAGGTACTCCTGCAAAGAGTCGCTTTGGATATCTTCCAGCGTAATATTCAGAGAAAACTCCTCCTGCCTGTCGGCAAAGTAGGCAAAACTGCACGCAATCATCTTTTTTGTCAGCTTGATATACTGTTTGGACCGCTTGGCCACGTCCAGAAAGAAAAAGGGTGAAATCACTTTGCCCCCTTTTTCCACCATACGCACCAGGCATTCATACTTTTCGATTTTGCCCGTATTGTTATTGTAAATTCCGTGGTAGTAAGGGATGATACGGTCTTGTTCAAACGCTTTTTGCAGTTTGGCGCTCCATTTTAAGTTGCTTTCGTACTCTTTGTTCAGATCCAGGGAGGAATCATACACGAAAAAGTGCAGCCTGTTTTTCTTGGCGTATTTTTTTGCCATGTCTGCTGTTACCAACAAAACTGAAGCCTTTTCAAAAGAGAGTGTCACCGTAGTTTGCAGTGACAGTGGCTTGTCATGTACGTAAAACGAGCGGTTTTTAATATTTTCATGCACTCCCTGAATAAAATCCATAAACACATTCTTTTCTTCCTTATCGCACAGAATGGCAAATTCATCCCCGTGAAGCCGGTACAGCCGGTACGGCGAATCCTGTAACT
>CAYUAC010000116.1:0-3459 GCA_964442515.1 uncultured Campylobacterales bacterium
AGGTTTCAAGCAGAAAGTATTGGCATGGCGTGTGTTCCAATAAAGATGCCGGCGGCGATAATATTTACGCAAATCTTCACGCAATGCCGCTTATTGATAAAAACGGTAATATTATGGAATATCTCATTGTTTTGCATGATATCACCGACCACGTAATCAGCACTATAAATGCTAACAATTCCGAAAAAGCAAAAGATGCGTTCTTGGCCAATACGTCGCATGAAATCCGTACGCCTTTAAACGGAATCGTTGGCTATACGCAGCTGCTTTCTAATCTGGATTTGCCGCCAAAAGCCAAAGAGTATGTAGAGACTATAAGCTTAAGCAGTAAGCAGTTGTTAGATCTTATCAATGAAATACTTGATCTTTCCAAGATTCAAAGCGGTCACCTTAAAGTGAGTCCCGAGTGGGTGGATCTAGCCCATGAAATGGATGTAATCCAAAAGATGTTTGTTGTCAACGCGCAAAAGCGCGGTATTGAGCTGTGTTTTGAGATTGATGAAAAACTGCAGCGTTTTGTCAAAATTGACGGTTTGCGTTTTAAGCAGATAATGGTAAACCTTATCAGCAACGCTGTAAAGTTTTCGTATTCAAAAGTTTCTGTAAAGATGCGGCATCTGCAAACAGATACAGAAACTACCCGTTTTGTTGTCGAAATATCTGATAACGGTATCGGCATAGCCAAAGAAAAGCAAGAAAAGATATTTCAACCCTTTACTCAGGAAAACACCGATGTTTGCAAAAATTTTGGAGGTACGGGACTTGGTTTGACTATTGTCAATGAACTGCTTTCGATGATGCATTCAAAAATAAAACTCAATAGCCAGCTCCATGTGGGCAGTACATTTGAGTTTTCGCTTACTTTACCTTATAAAGAAGATAACATATTTATGTCTTCGTATAATGAACAGCCTGCTGCTGCAGATAAAGTAAAGAAAAGCTTTCAATTAAACAACTCTGTAAAAGTTTTGGTTGCAGAAGACAATAAGATAAATCAGATGCTTATAACCGATGTTTTCAAAGCGATGGGTATTGAAATTGAACTGTGTGAAAACGGCCAAAATGCGATTGATGCAGTTTTTAAAAATGATAACTATGATATCATTTTTATGGATATTGATATGCCTGTGATGGATGGAGTCGCCGCAACAGGCCAGATAAAAGAGTATCTGCAAAAACATGATAGAAAGGATATCCCTATAATCGCATTGACAGCGAATGTGTATCAAGAGGATAGAAAAAAATATATAGAAGCGGGGATGGCAAATATTCTCTCAAAGCCGTTTGAAATACATGAGCTTGAAACAATTTTAAAACAGCACCTTGATGAAGATAAAATACACTACAGTCAAAACAAAGAACAATATTCTGAGTATGGGCAAAATGCCCAAAAAATCGGTATTAGCGAAGAAAAATACCGCGTTTATATACAAAAGTATATAGACAGTGTCAAACAAGATATCTCCAAAATGTATGCATGTATCAATGCAGATGATTTTGACAGCCTGCGAAAGCTGCTTCACAAGCATAAAGGAACAGCCGGGATTTTGCAGCTAAGTTCTATTTTTGAACATTTAACATATTTAGAAAGGGCAGCAAAAAATAAAGAAAATCTTGCGTGGGAGGAGGAGATTGAGCAGTTTGAGGAAAAACTTTTTTAAAACGTTACAATAAATCTATGAAAGTGCACACTTCACACTATGCGTCGCCGCCAAAGCAAAAGCTTCCTTGGCCTTTGGCGTATACTCCCCGTTTTGGTCAAAGACGATATAGGGCGCAAAAACCTTGGAACTCGTTCATTGCAGATATGGCTAAGTGGTTTTTGATTTAATCCACACGTAATACCCACTTTGATAGAATTTAACCCAATTATATAAAAATTACAGTTCAAAAGCATAAAGCAAATACAAAGGAAGTCGATGTATTATACTAAAGCACATAGTAAAAGATCGGTAAGTTTAGATGCAAAAACTTCCACTTGACCAAAACCCGGAAACTCCAAAAGTACTCAAAAAAGCCATCTCTGCCAATAGAGCTTTAGCCAATCTAAATGGGGTAGCCCGTATCATTCCCAATAGGACTATCTTGATAAATTCTCTGGTATTGCAAGAAGCCAAAGACAGCAGCGCCATAGAAAATATCATTACGACCCACGATGAACTTTACAAAGCAAATCTGGATATTGAAAGCGTAACCAGTGAGGCTAAAGAAGTGCAAAATTATAAAGAGGCACTGTTGCATGGTTTTGCGCTAGTGAAAGATACCAATCTGCTGCTAAAAAAACATATCATTGAGATTCAGGGCATTTTGGAAAAAAACAGTGCCGGGGTGCGAAAACAGGCGGGTACAAGCCTCAAAAACGCCGCTACGGGCGAAGTAATTTACACTCCTCCTCAAGAGCATGAAACGATACAGGAGCTTTTGACTAACCTTGAACACTACATAAACGAGCCAAACGAGATTGACCCTCTTGTGAATATGGCGATTTTGCACCACCGTTTTGAATCGATCCATCCCTTTTATGACGGCAACGGCAGAACGGGAAGAATCATCAATATCCTCTATTTGGTACTCCAAGATCTGCTTGAACTTCCAGTGCTTTATCTGAGCCGCTATATCATCACTCATAAAGCTGATTATTATAGACTGCTGCAAGAGGTACGCACCCGTGGTAAGTGGGAGGAGTGGATTTTGTATATGCTTGAAGCGGTAGAACAAACGTCTAATGAGACCATAGAGCTGATAAACGGGATCGATACTTTGATGAAAAACACGCAGGAGAGGGTGGCTGCGCAATTGCCAAAAATCTACAGTAAAGACCTGCTAGAGATACTTTTTATGCATCCATACACCAAGATTGATTTTTTGGTTGAGGGATTAAACCTCCATAGAGATACAGCTTCTAAGTATTTAAAAGAGTTAGAGAAAGTAGGAGTTTTAAAACCTTTAAAAATTGGAAGAAGCAAGTACTTTATAAATCTAGAGCTTTTTAATATGTTGAAAAAAGGGATATAGTTCAGTACATTCACAAAATGTACCGAGAAAATGAATATAATTCAGTATATTTTTGAAGTCATAGCAAATATTATTTACGATCCACACTTCACACTGTGCGTCGCAGCTTTTGCAAAGGCTTCCTTGGCCTTTGGCGTATACTCCCCGTTTTGGTCAAAGACGATATAGGGCGCTAAAACCTTTGTCATCGATTTGGAACAATCTCTGGCGCTGATAAAGACCAGTTTGGCTTCTTTGTCCGCTTTTGGATGCACAAACTGCATCGCTTCGATGTTGAGGCCGTTTTCTTTGAGCAGGCAGATCAGCGTATCGACCTGCTTGGCGTCGTAGCAAAAGATAAAACGCCCCTGATGTTTCAGCAATCCGGCGGCCTTGGCGATGAACTCCTGCAGGGGCAGGTGGTGGCTGTAGCGGCTGGTATTGAGGTGATCATTTTCGCTTTGG
>CAYUAC010000116.1:3469-5887 GCA_964442515.1 uncultured Campylobacterales bacterium
GTTTTTGCGGGGCAGGCCGGGGCCGAAGCGGCCGGCGCGGCCGCGCTGGTTGTGCTCGTCTTTGACCACCTTTTCTGCATCTGACCAATCCATCCCAAAGGGCGGGTTGGAGATGAGAAAATCAAACTGTGAGTCAAACGCGTGGGTTACGAAGTCATCGTGGATGATGGAGGTATCCAGTCCGTTGGCCGCGGCGTTTTTGTGCGCGTAAAAGACCATGCTCTCTTGTTTGTCGATGCAGGTAAGGTCGATGCCAAACTCTTTTTGCACCAGCATTCCCACGATTCCCACGCCGCATCCTATATCCAGAAACCGCTTTTTCCTGCGGTTTTTCAGCGGCACGAAAGAGCGGATAAACTGGTATAAAAACACCGAATCACTGTTAAAACAATACCCTTTGGCGGGCTGATAAAGCAGGATCAATCCTCAAGCTCCGGCTTGAGATGCACACCCGTGTGGGTGTTGGTTTTGGCTACCTCTTCAGGTGTGCCCTGCGCGGTGAGTTTGCCCCCTTTGGCCCCGCCTTCGGGACCCACGTCGATGATATAATCGGCGTTTTTGATCATATCCAGGTTGTGTTCAATCACCATGATAGAGTTGCCGTGGTCACACAGGTGGTGCAGTACGCGTGTGAGCTTGTCCACATCGTCAAAGTGCAGCCCGGTGGTTGGCTCATCAAGGATATAAAGCGTATGGCCCGTTTCTTTTTTGCTCAGTTCTTTGCTCAGCTTGATCCGCTGGGCTTCCCCGCCGCTGAGGGTGGTAGCGTTTTGCCCAAGGGTGATATAGCCAAGACCCACGTCATGCAGCGTCTGGAGTTTGGCCGCGATTTTTGGGATCGGTTTGAAAAACTCCAGCGCTTCATCCACGCTCATATCCAGCACCTGAGCGATGTTTTGTCCCTTGTACTCGATTTCTAACGTCTGAGGGTTGTAACGCGTACCCTTACACGCGTCGCACTCCACCATCACATCGGGCAGGAAGTGCATCTCGATCTTCAGCTCGCCTTCACCCTGACATTTTTCACACCTGCCGCCTTTGACGTTGAAGCTAAAGCGCCCGGGTTTGTAGCCTCTGATCTTGGCTTCTTTGGTTTCGACAAAGAGTTTGCGCACTTCATCCATCACCCCGGTATAGGTGGCTGGGTTGCTTCGGGGTGTGCGGCCGATGGGGCTTTGATCCAGGTAGATCACTTTATCCAGTTTTTCAAGCCCCTCTATCTCCACGCCTTCAACCTTGTGGACCTTCTTGGCGCGGTTGAGCAGCTCTTTGGCCGTTGGCAGCAGGGTTTGCAGGATCAAAGAACTCTTACCGCTGCCGCTGACGCCGGTGATGCAGACAAAATTGCCAAGGGGCAGCTTGACGTCCATGTTTTGGATATTGTGGATATTGACGTTTTTAATAGCGATCCACTCTTCCTGCGGCCGGCGGTACATATAATCTATTTTTTTCTGTCCCTTGAGGTACTTGGCCGTCAGCGTCGTGCTTCGCATCAGCTGTTTGTTGGTCCCGGTAAAGACGATTTCGCCGCCGTACCTGCCCGCTCTGGGGCCAACGTCTACGACGTGATCGGCTTGCATGATCGTTTCTTTGTCGTGTTCGACCACGATGACGGTGTTGCCTTTATCACGCAGCGACTGCAGCGTACGTATCAAACGCTTGGTATCTCGTTCGTGCAGGCCGATGCTTGGTTCATCCAGTACGTAAATGACGCCGGTCAGTCCGCTGCCGATCTGGCTGGAGATACGGATACGCTGGGCTTCGCCGCCGCTGATGGTGCGCGCGTCACGGTCCAGGCTCAGATACCCAAGCCCCACGTCATAAAGGAAAAACAGCCGCTCTTTGATCTCTTTGAGGATCGATTTGGCGATCATGGCCTGTTCATTGTTAAAATAGGTGAAATTGCTCTCATCGCTGAAAAATTCGTTGGATTTTTCAATGGGCAGGCTGATGAGGTCCGCAATCGTTCGATCAGCAACTCTGACGGCCAGTGATTGTTTGTTGAGGCGGTATCCCCCGCAGGAATCGCACACTTTTTCGGTCATATACTCGCCCAGGTCTTTATCATCTTTGAGCATGTCATACGCAATTTTTACCACCCCTTTCCACGGCTTTTTGAGGCGGTGGCGCTTCCATGTGAAGGTGATGGGTTCATTGGTGCCGTACAGGATCGCTTTTTTGTGGTGGCTTGGCAGTTGTTCATACGCTACGTCCATATCGATACCGTGGGCTTGGCAGAAACCGGTGAGATATTTGAAATAATAACTTTTGTTAAACCCGTACAGCAGCTTCACCGCGCCCTCTTTTAAGGGCAGGTGCTCATCGATGATGGTGTTTAGATCCAGGCTGTATTTGTGGCCCAGTCCGTCACACACCGGGCACGCGCCCTTTGGCGAGTTAAACGAAAAGCTTAAGGGT
>CAYUAC010000117.1:0-5862 GCA_964442515.1 uncultured Campylobacterales bacterium
AGGATAAAATTGCACCAGTAATTGCATAGTAAAATAAATTTAATTTAATAACTAAGTCAAGATAATTTTTATGTAAGTTTACACTCATTTCAAAATCTTTCCAGTTAATCTCATCTTGAGTCATTTTTTTCCTTATAACGTTTAAAATGAGCCAATAAATTGCCCGCAGGGTAATTTATTGGCTCCACTGATTTGTTAGTGTTCGGACAAAGCATTGATAGTATTTTCTAAAGCTTTTACTAATGGTTCTGATCGTTTGTCGTTCATTGCTTTATATTCCGAAATCATATGCTCTAATACAGGGATAGATGCAAATGAATATTTTTGATATCGTTGAAGCTGATATATAGCCGCCAACTGTTGTGTAAGAGTTATCTTCTTTCCTGTTTCATCATTGCCAGTTGCAAGGCAGACCATTTTATGAAATGCTTCAGATTGTCTTTGCTCTTCCTCTCGATTCCTCTGATCAATCCATTTGTAAAAACTAATTATGAATGATATCGCGGCTCCGCTCATTGTAATTAATGAAACATATTTCAAGATAGCTTCCATACTCTTTACCCTTTTTGCACTAACTATTTATTAACACTACATTTTATACAAAACAACCTTAATTACTAAAAATATTATACATATTAAATGCTATATATCAAAACAGCCATATACGCCCTTAATGGGGCATTGTAAACTAATTCGTACTATAAAGCATAAGAAAAATATCCATTTATATGTTAATTTTTCATTCCTTGAGATAATTTTAATATACATTTAATATCTGGTTTTAGACAAAATTCACACATTTTGTATGTATATCGCAACTATATCGTGATAAACCTACAAAATGATAAATATATTGAAAAGTGCAATAATAGGTAAAAAATTATAAGATATTACAGGGAAGCCACCCGCTCCACTCGATCATCAAAACGCATACACCCCCTCCAGTACGATCTTTGGCTTATCTCCCAGATAGAGCAGTTCGCAGCTTTGCTGCTTTTGGAAGGCGTATTTATCGTACAGCTCCTCTATCTCGCCCACGCCTTTGGGGCTAAAGGCCACGATCTTTTTGAGCCCCCGGTAGTGCAGCAGCCCCCTTAGCAGCCGCTCGGCGTCCATGAAGCTGTCCTGGTACATCACCCACGGCCCCAGCCGTATCAAGCCGCCGATGGCGCAGGAGTGCTGGTAGCCAAGATCGGTGGAAAGATACAGCGACGTATTACGCTCGAAAACCTCTTGCAAAAACTCGTTTCTGTGCGAGCCAAAGATGGAGCGATCCAGGTTTTGCAGGATTTGTCGGTAGTTTTCATTGTTGATGCTTTTTTCATGGGCGGGGGTGAAGTTAAATGCTATAGCCTTGCCCTTGTAAAAGCGCTTGTCAAAAGCAGCGTAGAGGGCAAAGCCCTGCGCCTCAAAGATCGCCTTTTCTTCCCCCTGCGCCATAAACAGCACCGGCTTTGTCAAGGGCAGCAGATTGGTAAGCAGCAGCTGCAAAAGGCGCCCGGAGGTATCTGTGTCATCATCTGCAAAGACAAAGGTGTGGATCAGCACGTAGCGCTGCATTGTCGTCGCGGCGATGACGCCTTTGAGATTTGAGTCTTCATCATACGCCCCGTAGCAAAGACCCGGTTCATGCGCCTGCGAGCGCAGCAGCATCTGCGTATCCACGCCGCTGTTTTCCCACGCTTTAACCTGCTGCGCAAACCCCTCCCGTATCCAGCCTACGAACATTTGTACAACTCTTCCAGCTCCATGGGCTGCAGCACCCGCTTGCGGTTGGTGACGATATCGCGAATCCTGGGCAGCAGCGCTTTAAGCTTTTTGGCCGTAGGCGTGATCCCCAGAGATTGCAGATGGTACTGCAGGGTCGAAGACCCCGAGTGCTTACCGATGGGGAAAAACCGCTCCAGCCCCACCTCTTCGGGTTCAAAGGCTTCATACGCGCTCTTGTCTTTGACCAGTCCGTTGACGTGGATGCCCGATTCATGGTAAAAGATATGCTTGCCCACGATGGGGAAGTTATCGGCGATGGTGTAGTTTGCCGCCGCCGCGACGGTGCCTACCAGGTGCTGGATCTTTTTAGCGTCCACCTTTCGGCTGTCATCACTGAGATGCGTCAGCGCCATGAGTATCTGCTCAAAGCTGGCATTACCCGCGCGCTCGCCCAGCCCCACCACGGTGGTGTTGACGCTTTTGGCTCCCGCTTCGATGCCCGCTACCGCGTTTGCCGTGGCCATGCCAAAGTCGTTGTGGGTGTGCATCTCTATCTCCAGGCTGGCAGCTTGGACGAGCCTGCTGACGATAGCGTGGGTTTTCATGGGCGTCAAGATCCCCACCGTATCGCAGTAGCGAAAGCGCTTCGCGCCGCACTCCGCGCCCAGAGCCATCACCTCTTGCAAAAACCGTGTATCGGCTCTGCTGGCATCTTCGCCGCCCACGCAGACGTAGAGGCCTTCGCGTTGTGCCGTTTGCAGCACCTCTTCAAGCCCTCTTATCATCTTTTCACGGTCGCCGCCGAATTTCACGCCAAGCAAGATATCTGAAACGGGCACGGAAAGATCCACCGCCTGCACGCCGCACTGCAGCGAACTCTCCAGATCGCGCATCGTCGCGCGGTTCCACGTCATCACTCTGGCGTCCAGTCCCAAAGCCAGGATCTCTTTGATATCAGCTCGCTCCTTTTTGCCCATGGCGGGGATGCCCACCTCAAGCTCATCCGCGCCCGCATCGCACAGCGCTTTGGCGATATCGATCTTTTCTTTGGTGTTAAAGGCTACAAACGGGGCTTGTTCTCCGTCTCGAAGCGTCGTATCGTTTATACAAACCATGATGCTATCCTACAGCCGCTTTCTTGCCAAAATGCTTTTTGACCGCTTCAAAAACGCTGGTTTCGATGGGTTCACGTGCGTAAGACTCATCGCACAGCAGGCCGATTTGATCGAGCTCCTGCATGGGGCAGTCGCCTATTCTTTCAGTCAGAAGCAGATCGCAATCTTTGAGTGTTTGCTTGATATGTTCGATGGGATTGCTGCTATCGCAGTTTTCCTCGCCGCTGCAGTAGGGGTCTTCGATCTTGCGGTGCATGACAAACTCTATCCCGGTTTCGTTGGCACGGTAGATCAAAAACTCCGTAGCGCTGCCAAAGTGGGTGTTGATCAGCCCGCCGCCCGCGGTCGTTACCGCTACGAGCCTGCTTTGCCCCTCCTCTCTCGTGCTTACGCGCTCGTTGGCTTTGGCCAGGGTTTCCTGCCACTGGCGGATATTTTCGTGGGTTTGCCGCCGCCCTTTGAGATCATATATCGTTTCAAGCTCATCAAAACCAAGCGGCGCGAAACGCTCCTTGGTAAATTCATCACTTCTATCCTCACCCAGCAGTCCCACCGCGTCAGCCCGGCACTGGCGGCAGTGTTTCATCAGGTTCATATCCATCCCGCACGCTTCCTGTGCCGCCATCACGTCTGCATCACTTGCACTGGGTACGCCTTCAAGGCCAAACTTCGTCCCGTGAGAGGGATCGCTGATAAGGGGCATGATGTTGTGCAAAAATACGTTCATTTCTTTAAGCTTTTTGGACACTTCCGCCAGGTGGTGTTCGTTGACCCCCGGGATCAACACACTGTTGGCTTTGACAAGGATGCCCTCTTTTACAAGCAGTTTGATCCCCTCCAGCTGTTTTTGCAGCAGGATTTTCGCGCCCTCTTTGCCCTTGATCTTTTTATGGTTGTGGTGTACCCAGGGGTAGATTTTGGCTCCGATCTGCCCGGTTTCATCCACGCTATTGATGGTGACGGTGACGTGATCGATGTTGTATTTTTTTATTTTATCAATATGCTCGGCGATCTTTAAGCCGTTGGTCGAAAGACACAGCTTCAAATCCGGCGCGTACTTTTGCAGCATGGCAAAGGTATCAAAGGTCTTTTTGGGATTGGCCAGCGCGTCCCCGGGCCCCGCGATGCCTACGACACTGAGCTGCTTGATCTCGCCGCCCACGTACAGCACCTTTTTGACCGCCTCTTCGGGGCTGAGTTTGGAGCTGGTTACGCCCGGGCGGCTTTCGTTGGAGCAGTCGTATTTTCTGTTGCAGTAGTTGCACTGTATATTGCACGCAGGCGCTACGGCCACGTGGATACGGGCGTAGTGCTGGTGTGCCTGCTGGCTGTAGCAGGGGTGGTTGTTGATTTTTTCCATTACCGATGCCGACAAATCGTTTGTTTGCGGTGTACATGAACAAGACATACTGTTTCCTTACATTTGTATCTTGTCCACTACCTTACATTTTATGTTCCGTTGGAGAAAAGATGAAGCGTTTTATGGGTGTTGGTGTATAGCCGCAACTATACTATAATAAACTTTTGACACAAGGGAGAAACAGTGACAACAATCCAGAATACTTTCACGATTATGCCAAAACCAAGGGGCTTTCACCTCATCACCGGCGATGCTTTAGAAGCACTTCCACAGATCAAAACCGTATCTGCAGGCACTCTGCACCTGTTTTTGCAGCATACCAGCGCTTCGCTGTGCCTGAATGAAAACGCCGATCCCACCGTACGGCAGGATTTGGAAGCGCTCTTTAGCGATCTGTGCGATGATAAAAGCTATTACCGCCATACGCTCGAAGGCCCCGATGATATGCCCGCTCACGCCAAAGCGGTGATGATCGGCCCCTCACTGACGCTGCCCGTGACAGAGGGCAGGCTGAATCTGGGTACCTGGCAGGGAATTTACCTGGCCGAACACCGAAACAGTGCAGGCAGCAGAAAGGTCGTGGCGACACTGAGCGGTATATAGGCTTACTGCGGGCTTACGTGCAAAAACGATTATGTTTATATTGCTTACTGTTTTGTTACTTTTTAAAAAGCATTAAGTTTTAAAAGTACCCCTATGACTGTATGTCATTACTCAGTATGTTATATTTGAACCTTTGTAAATTTTTCAGATATTGTCTTATCTTCTTTGTTATTTTTACAAGTTGCTAAAATAAGTATATTTGGACTTTCTTTTGTACGATATATTTTTCCATTATATTGTTTAAAATATTTTTCAACAAAATCTATTAATTTATCTTCAGTGTCAAAACTTTTTTCATAAAAATTAAATACTTCTGCAAGATATAATCTTGACTTATCTCTAAACATATTTTTGCTTTTATCTCTAAAAGATTCAATCGTAAAACTATTAAAAATTGTATATGATTTTAAAACAAAAAGAAAATTTATACTATAATATTGTATAAATAAAGTATCTCTATCAAAAAGTCTATTTTTAAAATGATATGACAAATTAGGGTCACTATTGGCTTGAATCATATCAATATCAAAATTTAAATCCTTGTAAATTCTTCCTTCAATGAAAAAATTTGGTGTAATATTATAGCCTTCAGTTACTTCATCCCTGTATTTGATATTTGGATTGATAGATTTTCCTGTATGTAAAAGGTCAATATTAAATTGAATTACATTTTTTGCATAAGTAAATTGTTTATATATTGAATTTCCTCCAATTTTACTGTTTGCTTTGTAGTATTTTGAATCACCTACATAAAATATACTTTCTTCTTTAGATAGTAGTGAATCATATTCAAATAAATGATCAATTTCTTTTCCGTCTTTTTGATATTTCATTTTTTTAAGGTCATTATTCTCTAATTTATCAGAAAAGAGTTTGTCAATCATATCTTCAAATATTATATGGTAGTTATTTACCATTAAAAATTCACTATTTTTCTGATTAATGCTAGCATAAGGAATTTTACTAAAATAAATTTCAAGAAGTCTGTATATTTTTATAAAAGTATCTGAAAAATACTTATATTTAATTTTTTTTAGGATTTTTGGTGCATCTTTCATGAGTTTATTATAAGAC
>CAYUAC010000118.1:0-5841 GCA_964442515.1 uncultured Campylobacterales bacterium
CAGAGACCGTCTTTTTTCATCTCTTCGACAATCTTAACGCCGGGTTTGGCGAATTTATCGTTATAGGTATTAACAAGCGAATCATACTGTTCATAAAAGTTATCCACGTGGTGGCTGCTGTGGCAGTTTTCGCACACGCCTTTCATTTTATCTCTTCTGTCTTCCCATGAAATAACCTCTTTGACCACTTTCTGCGCTTTCTTTTTGACTAGTTCATCACCTTCTCTGACAAACTTCGTGTATGTGGCTTCTTCACCGACGCTTGGCGGTTCTTCGCCGGGAATATCCGTCTGGGTGCCGTCTTCAAATATCACGCGGTTGAGTTTTTTTGAAACCTGCGGGCGCAGTGTCCAGCTGATCCTGTCGCCGACATCATGACTGCCCTGTACAACCGAACCGTTGCCCTTTTTATATGCCCCCATATGGCATGTGGAACAAGTAGGCGCGGCTGTATAGTGCTCTCCAAGAATCCAGTCGCCTCTTTTGTAAATATTCATACCGCCCTTGACGTCGCCTTTTGGCGCGGCATTGTAAGCGATACCGTGCTTGGATTCTTCATAAATCTCTTTTTGGGGATGATCGGGACCCATATGGCATTTACCGCAGTTATCGGGCTGTCTTGCCTTGGTCGCGTCAAAATCGTGACGGCTGTGGCATGCGTTACAGGTACCTTTTGATCCGTCGTGATTAATACGGCCGATACCGCTGTTTGGCCATGTCATGGGATCCATAACCGGCGCGCCTTCGGCGTTATAGATCAGTTCGTTTGTTTTGGGGTCTCTTTTTGGTTTGATCACGGAGCCGTGGCACTGCCAGCAGCCGTTAACCGCGTCGGCCTTGCTGTCGGGAAACGACGCGACCACTTCAGCAAGCATATTATCCAGCGATGCCATAATCTGACCCGCTTTTGCGTGGTGGGACTTCTGGAACTCGTGGGATTCATCCTCGTGGCATTCTGAACAGTCTTTTGGTGTTGTCACCGTTTTGATAAACGCACCCTCGTGCTCATAACCCAGCGGATCGTCTTTTTCTGCCGCGTGGCAGCTGTAGCAGCCTACCCCCGCATCATGGTGTTCACTGTCTTCCCACTGCCCGACAATCCCGCCGTGTTCTTTGGCGTGGCAGGTAACGCAATCCTGATTTTTCTCGATGACATTGTCATGTCTGACCCGTGAAGACTCTTCTGTTGTCGCATAGGCAGAACTGACAAGCAGCGCTGCAGCGATAAACGCGATAACTCTTTTCATCTTTTGCTCCTTTTTACGATGTATTCTTTTGTACTATAGCAATCTTGCGTGCAATTTCCGTGCAAAAACAGCTCTGTTTACTTTTGGCTGTACGCGACCTCATCCTCTTTATTCCACAGCGGGAAAACCTTTGACAGCAGCCACAACGTTACAACCGGCGCGATCAGCATAATAACCGTGACCAGTATCCCCTCTTTTTCAAAAAATTCGGGGTGATAAGCGGCAAACCCTCTTTCACTTTTTGCAATCAGCTGCCCGCCGATAACAACATTCCAGCGCATAAACAGCACCTGGGCTAAAAGCATGAGGCTCACAATAGAAGCCACCGGCAGCAGGATCGCCCTTTTTGGCGGCTTGATCGCAAGCCACATCAGGATCGCAAACGGAATGATTGAGAGCACTTTGACCTGCATCGTCCAAAAGCTCCAGCCAAGCGGGCCTGAAAGCAGCTGCGCGACGTGGTGCCACCCTTCGGTTCCGCCGTAAGCGTGCACACCGATTTCAAGCATTTCAAACGTAAAATCAAAAATAAAAAAGGTCAAAAGCAACCGTACAAGGGTTTGTACCGTTTGGGTATTGATCTGGCGCGCTTTGCCCGTGAGCCACTTAATAGCGATATAAAACAGGATTATCCCCGCAATCCCGGAAACAGAAGCAGAAAGCAGGAAGATAATAGGCATCAGCGGTGTAAACCACCATTCGACCGTTTTTACGGCCCCGAAAATAAAACCCACATATCCGTGCAGCATAGACGCAAGCGGAATCCCGATCGCGCCCAGCACATACGTAACCTTATGATCTCTTTTCTGCCCCTGCAATGATGTATCATTAGTCCCCAGGGTCAAAACCTCATAGATTTTGCGCTTAACTCCCGTTGCATTGGCTTTGAGTACAGTCAATTCATACCGGTACACAAACAAAATCTCAAAGATCAGCAGCACGCTGTAAGAAAAATAGATATAGCCAAAGCCCGCCATCATCGAAGGCCCCACGAAATTTGGCGTAAACAGCATGTTTAACGCCCGCTCGGGATGGCCCAGGTGATTTAAAAGCGGAGCGGTGACAAACAACAGCCAGGAAAGCGCAAAAATCAAAGCAAATTTCGCGACCGGTTCTAAACTCTTTACCCCAAAGACATGAGATAAAGCACTCACGATAAACGCCCCCGCCACAACTCCGGTAATATAGGGATAGATCACAATCATCAGTGTCCAGTGGGCGTGGGCATCGTTTGGAAAAACGTAGTTTAATATATCCATCATACTACCTCCGGATGTGAATTAATATAATACAGCGTCGGTTCGTTGCCGATATCCTTTTTCAAAACCGTCAGCCGGGTTGAATCATGATAAATCTTGGCCACCTCGCTGTCTGGATCGTTCAGATCACCAAACTTTCTGGCACCGGTGGGGCACGCGTTGACACACGCGGGCAGTTTGCCTTTGGTGACTCTGTGGTAGCACCATGTGCATTTGTCCGCCGTTTTGGTTTTAGGATTG
The DNA here is from genome assembly GCA_964442515.1 of uncultured Campylobacterales bacterium. GTDB lineage: Bacteria > Campylobacterota > Campylobacteria > Campylobacterales > Sulfurovaceae > TCS-49. Next base: position 2,747 of record CAYUAC010000118.1, read on the forward strand.
ATAAAACGCACTCCGTACGGACACGCCTGGATACAGTAGCCACACGCCACGCAGTGATCGGGATCGACGATGACAAACCCATCTGGAGTGGTAAACGTCGCCGCCACCGGACACACCTGCGTACAGGAAGGTTCATCGCACATATTGCACAGCTTGGGCACGAAAAACGCGTCTTTGATATCATGCTTGATATCATCTCTTGGGTGGTTGGAATACCCCTCTTCCCCGCCTTGGGGCGAGTCAACATACACGGTATTGTAAATATCGATGATATAGCGCTCCACCCAGGTACGATACATTCCCTCAGGCACGTCGTTTTCGCGCCTGTCGGCAACACAGCATGCCCCGCAGCCGATACAGGCGGTCACATCAACCATAAAACAATACTGCTTGCTGGGATCGACACCAGCGTTTTTGAATTTTTTGCTTAACTTCCCGGCAAACTCTTCATCTTCACTGATGACTTCACTGAAGAGGTTTGAACTCATCGGGATCATCAGCATCAAAGAACCGCCGACACTTTTGTTTATGACTTTATTGATAAAATCTCTTCTGTTTTGATCAATATACTCCTGCGTTATTTTTCCCATGAAGAAACCTCCTTGGCTAAGGTTTTAAATTGCTTTGCCCGGTCGATATGTTCTTTAGGGGCGTGGACATTGTGGCACTGGCTGCACTCATTGTCCAAATCTTTGCCCTGTTCCTGCAGATGTGTTTTTTTATCCACAATGACAGGAAAGAATTCTTTGCGGCCGGTGACATCTTTGTGACAGCCCAGGCACTGCCGTGTCAACTCCTCTTCACCGGCAACGGGCATATCCGCAACCTTTTTTCCACTCTTTACGTGTGAATCCAAAGGCGCGTGACAGCTTTCACAGGCAAGCCTTTCATGGACAGAGTGCTCTTTTGCTTTATAGACATACTTGTGACACTCTTTGCACGATTTGTTCTGCCCGTGGCGCACCGGTTCGTTGAGCTCGTCTATAACGGCATCTGCCCTGTAGTAGCCCAGTTCTCCCCAGCTGTCAGGCAAAAAGATCATGCGTCCGCCGACAATCAATACAACAAGGATCACAAGAATCCCTATGGCTCTTTGCCAAAAGGCATTTGGATTTTCTTTCACTCAAGCCTCCTTTTGCTTTTTTTATATGGTACATACAGTTCGTGCAAACAATGTGCAAAAGACCCTTGACTTAAATCAATGTTTAGCCGAATTGATTTTATTACAATATAAGCATCGATTCGGATAAACGAGGGGTTGTTATGTACATCGCTTTAATGGAAGATGACGGTTTTATTAAAGATCAGATTACAATCTATTTTCAGCATAAAGGTTATGAGATAAATACGTTTGATAACGGACAGGAGTTGCTGGAAGCAAAAAATCTGTACCGGTTTGATCTTTTTTTGCTTGATATCGACACCCCGTATATAGACGGATTTGAAGTCCTTCATTATCTCCGTCAAAATGACATAACAGATCCGGCTATCTTTGTTACGGCCAAAAACCACATAAGCTACGTCAAAAAAGGCTATGAACTCGGATGTAACGATTATGTCAAAAAACCTTTTGACCTTGAAGAGTTGGAACTGCGCATCAAGCAGCTCGTCCCGGAGCACAATCACTTTGTACTGGATGAAAATTTGATTTATGATCATAACAGATTAAAACTCTACAAAAACGGCAAAACGATCTCATTTACCCAGATAGAAACTGCTATTATTGACTATTTTGTCAAAAATGCTACACAGCTTATCACCTACGGACAGCTGCAAAACGCGATATGGCAAGATAAAGACGTCAGCCAGAGCACTATACGAAGCGTTATCAGAAATATCAGAAAAAAAGCAGATTGCGATTTTATACAAAACCACAGAGGTTTGGGATACAGGCTTAAAAATGACCTTACGCCTGCACTATAAAGTCAAACTCTTTTTTTCATATTTTATATTCGCTCTTTTACTGACTTTTATCTTAACACTCATTCATCTGTATTTTTCCGAGAAAAAAGGGCAAAACGTTTTTGAATACCGTGCCAAGGAGATGCTGATCGACAAGATTCAGCTGATGAAATCTTTTGTTTCTGAAACTCCAAATCCAAAAAGACTGCAATGGATCATGCGGCACCTGCACGCAAGCGAAACGTTCAGGGCATACTGTATCATCCCGGCAAAAGAAAACGTTCAATATCTGCACGTACCCTCTATGCGGTGGATGAAGCTGGAAAACAACACCGCAAAAAAAGCTGTCAATACCATTGCAAACTTCAATCAAAAAGAGTTCAGTATATTTCATGATGAAAAGACGGTTGTTCTGCCCGTTCCTTTTGTGCAAACAAACAGCAAGCAAAACGCGTATATGGTCTACGTAGCAAAGGAAAAACTGCTTGATGATTGTGATCAAAATAACTTTTTTATGATCGCGTGGATGGGGCTGGCGATGTTTTTACTCTCTTTCCCCTTTGCCTATATCGTTTACAGACCCTTATCAAAAGGGTTTGAAGATTTGCAAAAGCAAAAAAAGAATCTGCAAACGCAGATTGATAAAGACGTACAGGAACTCAGCAAAAAAAATCTGCTTCTGACCCATCAGTCCAAGCTTGCTTCCATGGGCGACGCCATCGGCAATATCGCTCACCAGTGGAAGCTGCCTTTGACACGAATCCAGCTGGTACTGCAAAATCTTGATTCTTTGCAGGCAGCAAGACAGGATACAAAAACCACAAGCACGCTCATCGACCAGGCAAAAAACCAGATAAAGTATATGAGTGAAACGATTGACGTATTCCAAGACTTTTACAAAACAGATTCCCACAACAGTTTTGCTGTCTACGAAGCTGTAGACCAGGCGCTTAAAATCGTACAACAGACCCTGCAATCCAAACATATAAAACTAAAACTTTTTATAAAAGATCATAACGCCAAAGCAAGCGGCAGAGCCAACGAATTCGGACAGGTTATTTTAAATCTCGTCGCCAACGCAAAAGATGAACTGATCAGAAACAAAATACAAAACGCCCGTATAACCGTAACGATACAAAAACACAATCACAAAAAGGTCAGCATTTCTGTAAAAGACAATGCCGGCGGCATTG